>CAXTDP010000532.1:0-4419 GCA_964242295.1 uncultured Acetobacteraceae bacterium
AGGCCGCGCTCCTCCCGCCGGGCCCGCGGCAAGCGCAGCAGCGCTTCCCCGAAGCTGGCGCGGCTGGTGCAGGTGCCACCCAGCATCACGTTGTCCAGCACGCTCGCCTCCCCGGCCACGCGCGGCGTTTGGAACGTGCGGGCGATGCCGGCGGCGGCCCGGCTGGCGGTGGCGCCGGGCTGCAGGACCTGCCCGGCCACGGTGACCTGCCCCTGCTGCGGCCGGACGAAGCCGCTGATGGCGTTCAGGGTCGTGGTCTTGCCGCTGCCGTTGGGGCCGATCAGGCCGTGCACCTCCCCAGGCGCCAGGCGCAGGCTCAGCCCATCAATGGCGCGCACCGCGCCGAAGGCCAACTCCACCCCCGTCAGCACCAATTCCCCGCGCACCGCCGCGTGGCCCTGCAGTAGGCCCGGCAGCAGCGCCGCCCGCGGCACCACCTGCCGGTCGGTGTGCAGCGGTCGCCGGCTGGCGCGGTCCAGCAGCTCCGAGATGCCGCCGGGCGCCAGCAGCACGATGCCCAGCAGCAGCGCTGCATACAAGAAGGTGGACCAGGCAACGAGCGGCGCGGCCAGTTCCGGCAACACCGTCAGCAGCACCGTCGCCAGCAGCGGCCCAAGTATGGCGCCGCGCCCGCCGATCAGCACGGCGGTGAAGAACAGCACCGACAGGTCGAAGGTGAAGGCGTCCGGCGTGATGTAGCTTTGCAGCGTGGCGAACAGCGCCCCCGCCACCCCGGCGCACGCGCCGCTGAACAGGAACACCGACAGCAGCAGCGGGCGCTTGGCCACGCCGCACGCCTCCGCCGCGACCTCCGCGTCCCGCAGCGCCACCAGGCCGCGGCCGAACCGGCTGAACCCGGCATTGGCGCTCAGCCACGTCACCAGCGCGGCGATGCCCAGACAGGCGGCATACAGGCCCGGCGTGGTATCGAACGGCGCGGGCATCGCCGGGCCGGGCAGGCCGACGCCGCCGCCGGTCACGCCGGTCCAGGCCAGCGCTACCTGGGTCACGATGGTGGCGAAGCCCAGCGTGCTCATGGCGAAGTAGAAGGTACGCAGCCGTAGCGCCGGCAAGCCGACCAGTACTCCGCCCGCCGCCCCCATCAGCCCCGCAGCCACCAGCGCCGGCAGGGCCGGGACGCCCAGCTTTTCCGCCAAGGCGCTGGCGGTGTAGGCGCCCAGCGTCAGCAGCGACACATAGCCGATGGCAAGCTGCCCGGCGAAACCCACCACCAGGTTCAGCCCGGCCACCAGCACCCAGTAAACGGCGCAACGGGTGGCGATGCTGGTCCAGTAATCCCCGCCCAGGAACGGCACCGCCGCGCAGGCAGCCAGCACCAGCACATACGGCACGGCGGCGCCCCAGCGCGGCGCGGTGCGGACCGGGACGGCGGCGGCCAGCCCGTCCATCACACCCGCCGCGCCGCCGGGCCGCCGAACAATCCCTGCGGCGCCAGCAGCAGCACGGCAATGAACACGCTGAACACCGCGACGGACGCGAACACCCCGCCCAGGGTGAAGTTGGCGGCCTGCTGGAACAGCCCCAGCAACAGCCCGCCTGCCACGGCACCGCGGTTGTTGCCCAGCCCGCCCAATGCCACCGGCACGAACCCATAGAAGTTCAGCATCGGCCCGTTGGCGAAGAACGCCAGCAGCATCCCGCCGCCCGCGAAGCCCGCCAGACCCGCCACCGCGCCCGCAAGCGCATAGGACAGCACGCGCAACCGCACCTCCGGCAGGCCTAGGGCGCGGGCGGCGAACCCGTCCTCGGCAATCGCCAGGAAGGCGCGGCCGATCAGGGTGCGGCGATACATCCACTCCAAGCCGCCCACCACCAGGGCGCAGGCCAAGGGCGGCAGCCAGAACCGCTCGTCAATGCCGAAGGGTGCGGCGCCGAGCAGCCGCGGGAAGGGCTGCGGCTCCGTGCTCCACCAGAGCGCCACCGATTGCTGCGCCAGCAGCGCGATGGCTAGGGTGGACAGCACATACAGGTGCTTGTCGAGGTTCGCGAGCACCGGGCGCACGGCGACGAACTCCGTCACCACGCCGAACCCGGCGCAGGCGGCCAGCGTCGCCAGCAGTCCCAGCGGCACCGGCACGCCCAGCCGCGCGATGAACAGCGCCCCGAACACCCCGCCCAGCATGCCCATCTGCCCTGCCGTGAAGCTCATCACCCGCGACGCCGAGAACATCACGTTGTAGGTCACCCCGATCAGCGCATAAACCGAGCCGAGCGCGATGCCGGTGACGAGGATGGAGCCGAGCACCCGCTAGACCGGCGCCAGCGTGAAGGCTCCGCTGCGCTGCGAGTTCGCCCGGCTCATCACCACGCCGTCCTCGGGGTAGCCGTTGTGCTGGTTTGGGCTGAAGCTGTAGTCGCCGAACACGCCGGGATAGTTCTGGATGCCGTTCCAGTGGCCGATGATGTCCGCCGATGCGGTTGATCCCGTCGCCTCGATGGCGGAGACGATCAGGTGCACGGCGTCGTGGCCGGCCGCGACCCACCACAGCAGCGTGTCGTCCAGCTTCACCCCGGCCTTCCCCAGGTCCGCCACGAAAGTCTCCGACCGCGGCGGCAGCTTGCCGGCCTCGTCGAAGGAGCAGGAGCGGTAGCCGGCTGAATACACCTTATCCCAGTTGGCCGGATGTTCCAGCAGGCCGCGGACCTCCCCGGCGCCCAGCGAGGGGTGCCCAAGGACCGGCACGTCCCAGCCCAGGGCGGCCCGGGCATTCAGGACGCGGGAGATCAGGCCGACCGCCACGGTCCATATGACGACCGCCTTGGCCCCGGCATCCCGTGCCCGCAGCATGTCCGGCGTCACGTCCGGCTGGTTGGCGTCTATCTGCGCCTGGTAGCTGACGGTGCCGCCGTCCCTGATGAAGGCGGCAACGGAGGCGGCAACGGCCGTGGTGCCGTATCCCGTGGTGTCCCCAAACACCGCCACCTGCTTCAGGCCCAGCGTCTTGAGGGTGTAGCCGCGCACAGCGTCGTCCCATTGGCCGTTGGAGGGGGCAATGCGGTAGGCGTTGGGGTATTTGGCCGGGTCTATCAAGCTGTCCACCACGCAGGGGTGCAGGTTCGGCATCCGCGCCCGTGCCATGATGGGGGTGACGGCGAGGCTTTCGCCGGAGTTGGTGGGTCCCCAGACCGCGTCCACCTTGGCCCGGCTGATCAGGTCCTGCACGGCGTTGACGGCCTTGGTGGGATCGCCCTGGGTGTCGCGGGTGACGACCTCGATCTTCCGGCCGCGCAGGCCCCCGGCGGCATTGATGGCGTTGGCGGCATATTGGACGCCGCGGTCGAAGCCGATAGCCGGCGCGCTGGACGCGCCTGTCAAGGAGGCCAGCCAGCCAATCCGGATGGGACCCGGCGCTTGCGCCAGCGCAGGACGCGCCAGTCCTGCAACCGCTGCCCCTGCCAGCAGTCCGCGGCGACGCATCTGCATCCGTATCACCCTCCCCAATGCCCACGCGGTCCCACGCGCAAGTCCTTGCAACGATTGAGCAGCAATCCCCGAGTTGGGTCAACGGAATACGCGACGGCCTGAAGGGGGGATCGAGTGAACGGGCAGGCTGAAGCCGGACATGCCCTCACCGCTGCTTTATCGCTGGCGCTCCGTCATTGACGCTCCGGCAATTGGGCAAGGATGTCCTGAACGGGTCCGAGATGCCTGCCTAGGACGGCGATGGCCGCAGCCTCGTCATGCGCCGCCAGCGCCGCCGCCAACTGCTCGTGTTCAAGGAGTATCACCCTCCGCCGGCCAGGTCCGATGCTGACGGCCGTCATGGCGACGCGTTCCTGCTGGAACGTGATGGACCGGTACAGCCCGGTGATGACGCCGTTGCCCGCTGCCTCCACGAGCGCCGCGTGAAAGGCCGTGTTGAGGTGGACATGAGCCGGGATGTCGGCATCCCGCTGCTGCTGCATCCGCGCCAGGGCCGCCCGCATCCCGTCCGGCAGCGGCAGCCGGGCGCGGCATAACGTCCGCACCGCGTGCGTCTCGATCATCAGCCGGGTTTCAAGGACCTCCAGCAGCTCCTGCGCCGTCACCAGCCGCACCATCGCACCCCGGCGCGGCAGCAGATCGAGCAGCCGCTCCCCCTGCAACTGCTGGAACGCTTCCCGCACCGGCGTGCGCGAAACCCCCACGGCTGCGGACACTTGCTCCTCCTCTAGGAACGTCCCTGCCGCCAACCGGCCATGCAGGATGCCCTGCCGGACATAGTCGTAAACCAGGCCGCGCGCCGGCCGGCGCAACGGCGGGGCACCATCCGACGCGGCCTGGACCCCGTCCATCCCGACGTTCTCACCAGCAGGATGGCCTGTTTCAGCGGGAACAGAAGATTTGCGTTGCATACGCCATGTATACGTGATGACCTGCCGAGGTCGAGGGCTAACTCCAGCAGGCCCCGGCTCGGC
>CAXTDP010000533.1:0-4415 GCA_964242295.1 uncultured Acetobacteraceae bacterium
CGGGCGCGGCGGCGCGTCCGGGTCGGCGCCAGCCGCCGTATCGCGCATTCGGACTCCGCGCCAGATGCGTGGGGGTCTCATGGGGGGATGGTAAGGCGGCTGCGCGGCGGGCGGAAGCGTCAATCTCCGGCTGGCACCGCGCCCGGATCGGGGACCGGTGCTGCACCCGGACCGGGGACCGGTTTTGCACCTGGACCGGGGCGACGCGATCCAGGACCCAGGCGGAACTCCGGCAGACCTGGCGCTTCACGCTCACAGGCGCGCCAGTATAGGATGCAAGATTAGGATGCATCGGGCGGCCCACAGCCGTCCCGCAGGCACCAGCCCCAGGAGAGTCCCGGCATGGATGGACTGTATGACACCGACGCCCTGGAATGGTCGGAGCGCCAGGCCAGCATCCTCCGCCGCGTCGCGGCAGGCGAGCCGGGCAACGAGGCGCCCGACTGGGCCAACATCATCGAGGAGATCGAGAGCGTGGGCCGGAGCGAGTTCAACACCGTGCGCTCGCTGCTCGTCCAGGCTCTCCTGCACGACCTGAAATGCGACGCCTGGCCGGAAGCACCCTATGTGCCCCATTGGCGTGCGGAAGCTCGCGGTTTCCGGGGCGATGCGGCCCGCAGCTACACTCCCTCCATGCGGCAGCGCATAGACCTGGCCCGGCTTTATCGTGACGCGCTCAGGCGCCTGCCAGACCTGATGGATGGTGAGCCGCCGCTGCCGGTGCCGCAGGAGTGCCCGGCCACACTTGACGAGATGGTGGAAGGTTAAGCGCCTATCCCGATAGGCTGTGGCCGTGGTCCTGCGTCAGGGTGGTGCAGGAAGTGGGAACGTGGGCGCACCGTCCCCAACCCACTTCGGGGTCAAGCGACGCAGACACAGCTCCGGCGTCCCAGCGCCATCATGCGAATGAGCGCATGAACGGCAGTTCCCGCCTTGGTTGCCCACGCACGCGCAGCCCATCGCCGGCCATCTCCAGCCGCCGGCCCGTGGCAGCTTCGGCCCGGCAACGCTTGTTGCATCTCGGCCGCTTCTGCCGCGTCATGCGCCCGTGCTTGACGATGCTTTCAGATGGCGGCCACGCGGCATGGCCTTCGCGCGATGCCGCTCACCGTGCAGGCATGCCGTCCAGCGCAGCCTGCATCGGCAGGCCCTCCGCCGATGCTACTCGCCGACGGCGCGCGTCACCTGCTTCTTGGCATCCCAGTAAAGGTTGATGGCGGAGTACTGGCAAAGGTCCACGTTGCCCCACTCGGCGGTGTCTTCATCGTGATACTTGACCTTGATGTCGAATTTGCAGGCGCTGCCCCCATGCGGGAAGGCGATGTCCACCGTCTCGCCGTCCGCCAATGCGTCGCTGCCCATGCGGTCGCGACCCCAGTTCTTGGTGGCGTGCGACGACACGTAAACCTCGTCAATCTGGTAGCCAGTCTTGTTCTTCAGCGTGAAGTCCGCGTCGGATGCGCGGGCCAAGCCAGCGGTGGCGAGTAGCAGTGTGGCAGCAAGCGGCAAGAAGTAGGGGCGCATGTCAGGTTCCCGGGTGTGTTGCAGAAAGACCCTGACTACCCACGGTTGAATGTGCAATGACCGGCTCGGATCGGAATTGTCAGCGCGCGTTGGCCTGACCGCGGACACGCACGCATACCGCCAAGCCCTGGACGACATCATCAACATCGGCACCGGCATCACCCGCCTTTGCACGCACAAGCCATGGCCCAAGCCGCCCAGGCCGCGCGGCAAACTGCCGTCCCTCAGCCGGGCAAGCCTGAACCAGGTGAGCCTGCCGCCACGTCGCGCGCCCAGCCCGGCCCCGTACCTGCCAGCCCCGTCCACCCCGGCCACACCCTCCCAGAAGACCCGGCCCCAGAAGACCCGGCCGAAGCCGTTACCGTCATCTTGCGCCACCGCGCCCGTACCGACGTCCGACGGCGCCCGCCGCCCAAAAACTGACTGACCCCCGCCGATCCCGCGCACAAACGAAAGCCAACCAGGCCCGCGCGCCCCGGTCTTACCAGCGGGGTGCGCGGCTTCCCGTGCAAACCTGCTCAGGTGCGTGCGGAAACCGCCGGCAATGCGCTTCCTCCCTGTCCCACAGGACAGCCCGCATCCGGCATCCCCCAACCGCAACGGCCCGCCTCGCCCCCAGGCCCGCTCTGACCCTCAGGATGGACCGCCGCCCCAGCCTTCCCTATATGGACGGCCATGACCATCGGCACCCGGCTGTTCACCTGGCTTCACGGCCGCTCCATCGGCAGCGACGAGGCCGGCAATCTCTACTACGTGGAAAAGCGCGCCCGCGCCGGGAAGCGCGCCCGCCGCTGGGTAATGTACAAGGGGGAGCCGGAAGCCACCAAGGTGCCGCCGGAGTGGCACGCCTGGCTGCACTACACCACCGACGAGCCGATCCCGCTCAGCGCCCGCAAGTTCTGGCAGAAGCCGCACCAGGAGAACCTGACCGGAACCGCTGCGAGCTACCGTCCGCCAGGCCACGACTACCGCGGCGGCCACCGTTCGCCGGCCACGGGCGACTACGAATCCTGGACGCCGGGGAGCTAGCGGGATGGCGGGCAAACGGCATGGCGTGGGCGAACTGGCGGCGGGCGCGGCGGTGCTGCTGGCGGCGGCGGGCTTCATCGCCTACGCCGCGGGCAACACCGGCCGTACCGGCGCAGCCGGCACCCGGCTGACGGCGCGGTTCGACAACGTGGGCAGCATCGGCCCCGGCGCCGACGTGAAGATTGCCGGCGTCAAGGTCGGCGCGGTCACCAGCAGCATGATAGACCCGCACACGTTCCAGGCCACCCTGACCTTTACCCTGCAAGACGACATCAAGCTGCCCAACGACAGCAGCGCCACGATCAGCACCGGCGGGCTGCTGGGAGGATCGTTCCTGACGCTGACCCCCGGCGGATCGGACAAGGTGCTGACGGACGGGCAAGCGGTCGGCATCACTCAGTCCGCCACCAACCTGGAAGACCTGCTGGGCAAGTTCATCTTCAACGTCGGCAGCCTGGCCGAGGCAACCCAGAAGTCGCTGGACCGCCAAGCCGCCCCGCCGGACGCCGCCCCGAAGTGACGCCGCCCGCCACCTGGCCCGGCCCCGACGGCGCCCCGCTGTCCTGCCGCGAAAAGCTCCGCACGCTGGAGGAAAACCATCGTGAGGCCGCCCAGGTGCTGCAGGACGCCTTCGACGACGCCCTGCTGATGGGCGTGGACGAGGCAGCCATGCGCGACATCCTGGCCGACCTGGTGGCCGGCCTGCGCAGCCCGAAGCTGGCCCGGCGCGCATGAGGCTGACACTCGCCGCGCTGCTGCTGGCAGCCTCGCCCGCGTGGGGGCAGGGAGCCGACAAGGCGCCCGCCAACTCCGGCACCTGGCTGCCGCGGGGCACCGCGGAGCTGAAGGTGCTGGACAAGGTGCGTGCACAGCCCAGCACGCTGAACATCAAGACCGGGGCCAGCGGCACGTCGGGGTCCCTGACCATCACCGTGCGCGGCTGCTTCGTGCGCCCACCGGACCAGCCTGCCGACGCCGCGGCGTTCCTGGACATCCAGGACAGCCGCCCCACCGGAACCGGCTTCCGTGGCTGGATGCTGGCGAACGCCCCGGCGCTGAACCAGATGCAGCACCCGATCTACGACGTCCGCGTGGTGGCATGCCGCTAGGGCTGCCTCCGCCGGGCAGCACGGCGCTGCTGCTGGACATGGACGGCACCCTGCTGGACATCGCCCCGACGCCGGACGCCGTGCGGGTGCCGGACGGCCTCGCCGACACCTTGCAGCGCCTGCGCAACCACCTGGGCGGCGCGCTCGCCGTCGTCACGGGGCGGCCCATCGAGCAGATTGACGCCCTGCTGCCCGGCATCCCCTACGCCATCGCCGGCGAGCATGGCGGCGCGATCCGCCACGCCCCCGGCACCCCCGTCGTCCGCGCCATGCTGCCGGACCCCCCGGTGGAGTGGGTGATGGAGGCGGCCCGCCTGGTCGAGGCCCACCCCGGCACGCTTCTGGAGCAGAAGCAGCGCGGCTTCGTGTTCCACTACCGGGCAGTGCCGGAGCTGGGTCCGCTGCTGCGCCAGGCCGCCCTGGCGCTGATCGCACCGGAAGCCGGGCGCTTCGGCCTGATGGAGGCATCCATGGCCTGGGAGGTGCGCCCGCGCGGAGTGGACAAGGGCAGCGCGGTCGAGGACCTGATGCAGGACGCCCCCTTCGCCGGGCGGCGGCCGGTATTCATCGGCGACGACGTGACGGACGAGGACGGGATGCGTGCGGCACGGGCGGTCGGCGGCGCCGGCCTGCGGGTGCCGGACGTGTTCGGCGGGCCGGCTGAGGTGCGGGCCTGGCTGGCGCGCTGCGCGGACGCGCTTGATGTCGGGGCGGCCGAGTGGCCGGGGCCTGGGGCCTGACGGGACAGGCAAG
>CAXTDP010000534.1:0-4403 GCA_964242295.1 uncultured Acetobacteraceae bacterium
CAACGCCGCCTCGGCCCGCGTCAGCGCGTCCGGCCCGGGCAGGCCCAGCGCCACGTTGCGCCACACGGTCTTCCACGGCAGCAGCAGGGGTTGCTGGAAGGCGACCGCGACGGGATGCGGCAGGTCCACGACCGCGTCGTCCGGCGCCGGGTCCAGCCCGGCCAAGGTGCGCAGCAAGGTCGTCTTGCCCGACCCGCTGGCGCCCAGCAGCGCCACGAACTCGCCCGGCGCGATGTCCAGGTCCAGCCGGTCCAGGACCGGCAAAGGGCCGCCGAAGCGCCGGGTCAGGTTGCGGACCCGGGCGCCGCCGGAGCGGGGGCCACGGGGCTGTTGCGAGCCGTCCATGGCGCTCAGCCCCGCACCAACTGCGGGCGCCAGGCGAGCAGCCGGCGCTCCAGCAGGCGCACCAGGCTGTCCGCGCCCAGGCCCAGCAGCGCATACAGCACGAGGCCCACCAGGATCACGTCCGTGCGCAGGAAGTCACGGGCGTCGTTGATAAGGTAGCCGATGCCGGCTGTCGCGTTCACCTGCTCGGCGACCACTAGGGACAGCCAAGCCACGCCCAGGCTGTAACGCAGGCCCACCAGGGCGGAGGGCAGGGCGCCGGGCAGGATGACGTGGCGGACCAGGCCGCGGCGGTCCAGGCCGAACACCCGGCCCATCTCGGCCAGGCGCGGCTCCACCCCGCGTATGCCGGCGAACAGGTTGAGGTAGATCGGAAAGGTGGTGCCGAGCGCCACAAGGGCGACCTTCGGCGTTTCGCCGATGCCGAACCACAGGATGAACAAGGGCACCAGCGCCAGGAAGGGCAGGGTGCGGAGCATCTGCACCGGTGCGTCCACCACGTCCTCCCCCAGCCGGGACAGGCCGGCTGCCAGCGCCAGCAGGACGCCGGCCACCAGGCCGATGCCAAGCCCGGCCAGGACGCGGGCCAGCGATACCAGGATGTGCCAGGGCAACTGGCCGGATGCCAGCAGGTCCCATGCTGTCAGCAGGATCGTGCTGGGCGCCGCCAGCGTGCGCGGCGACAGCAGCCCGGCCGTGGACGCTGCCTGCCACAGCAGCACGAGGGCAAGAGGGGACATGAACCTGCGGACCCGCGCCCGACGGCGGCCCTGCGCGCCCTCCGGCTTATGCGGCTGCGGCACAGCCGGCGCAGTCGCGGGCAATGGTTGTGCGGTGGTCGTCAGGGGCATGGGTCCGGGATGTCCAGGAAGGATAACTTCAAACATGGCCGTGACGCGTGGCAGTGTTCAACAGCAACGTTCAGCAAATTTCCGGTCCGTCCAAGCACACGCGTTCGTCCAAGCAGTCCATCGCAGTATTCCATTCTTCTATTCGGCCTGGTCGTCCGCCGGCGATGAAGGTCATGGGTCAGGACGCCAGCGTGCAGGATCGGCCCATTTCGCCAAACCATGCCATCTGGCCGGCAACCCGGAGCATGGGATGGCGCCGAAGCCGGTCTGCACAAATGTCCAAGCTCCGCGGTTTCGGCTTCCGTAACCGGCCGGGGCGGCCTGACCCACCCTCGGCAAGGCGCGTCCATTGCAACCCTGGCGCGGCCAGGGCTTGCTGCCGGCGCATTGGGCATGGGCGGCGCCAGGGGAGTGGGGATGGACGAGGTTGACCGCAAGCTGCTGGCCCTCCTGCAGCAGGACTCCACGGTTGCGATGTCCGAGCTGGCCGAACAGGTCGGTCTGTCCGCGACGCCCGTGTGGAAGCGCATCCAAAAGATGGAGCAGGCCGGGGTTATCCTGCGGCGCGTCGCCCTGGTGGACCCCGAGCAGGTCGGCCTCGGCCTGACCGTGTTCGTCGCCATCGAGGCGCACGAGCATACCCCGGACTGGCTGGCCGGCTTCGCCGCTGCCATGGGGTCAATGCCGGAGGTGATGGACGCCTACCGCATGGCGGGCGAAGTGGACTACATGCTGAGGATTGCAGTTGCCGACATGGCGGCCTTCGATAGCTTCTACAAGCGGCTGATCGCCGCCGTGCCGCTCAAGAACGTCACGTCCCGCTTCGCCATGGAACGGCTGAAAGGCACCACGGCCTACCCGCTTCCGGCTGGCGCGTTCCGGGACCGCCGGTCGGCCGAGCCGGACGGCTGAAGGCGCCAGCCCGGCTCAACCGCAGCTTGCACCGGATCGGGCTGCCGCAGGACGGGCATCCCTTTCCCACGCCGCCTATAGCCGCTTCTTGCATAATGCTTTCACAGCTCATTCTATACTTGAGCGCGCTGGTGTTTTGACCGACGTGTTGTGCATCGCGGCAGCCCCTCGCCGCTGCCTTGGGGACCATCCCATGTGTCACGACCTTTGGATTGCACCTGCCGCCCTCCCTGCCGCCACCGGACCGTGTCCGCGCCGCAAGTGCCGCGCGCGGGCCTGACAGGCCCGCCGCAGCCGTCGCCGAGCAACATGGCCCCGCATCGCGGGTGCCGGGGAGGTCATCATGCACCAGTCGCACGTCATCGAGGTTTCCGGTCGGTTTGCCGGAGCAGCCATGAGCCAGGGCGGAGCGTTCCGCTTCGTCGCCGTTGATCCGCAGGTCGGAGAATTGGACCGCAGCCTGTGGCCGAGCCTGCCTGCGGTGCAACGGGCGGTCACGCATCTGATGCACACCGGATGCATGCCGGACGGACAACCGGACGCCCAAGCAGGGGACACGCCGTGACCCCATCGGACTGGGCCGTGCTTCTGCCCTCGCTCGTGGGCATCGTCGCCCTGGCGGCCATCGCCCTGAAGCCGGACGACGGGAACGGGCCGGACCTGGACGACACGCTGGCACTGTTCACGACCCTGCCATGGGTTTGACCGTGGAGGGGCCAGCCGGCGCGTGGCGGCCGGCCGTGCTGCCCGACGCCAGCCTTGACCTTGGCGTGGTCAGCACACTCCCGGCGTTGGAGCGCCTCGTGCCCGAGTGGGCGGCGCTCTGTTCGCGGGCGGAGAAGCATTCCTGGAGCGCCGCCGACCGCGTGCTGCTTCGCCTGGACCTGTCTTTGCTGGCGCAGCCCCGCAGCGGCCTGCGCCGGCTGCCATGCGGGTTGGACGGCATCCTTCCAGCTCCTGAAGGCAGCATGAGGCCGGCATGACGCTGCACATCACCGGCCTTGTTCCAGCACACTTCGTATCCTGCCTGCCGGCGGCGGCTCCATGACAGCCCTTGCCCCCTGGACGGTGCTGGACAGCACGGCCGCGTTCGCCGACCCCTGGCTGCGCATCCGCAGCGACCATGTCCGCACGGCCGACGGCGACGTGTTCGGGCCGTATCACGTGATCGAGGCCCCGGACTGGGTTGCGGTCGTCCCGCTCACCAGGGACGGCCAGCGGCTGCTCACGGTGCGGGAGTACCGGCACGGGGTCGGCGCCGTGCTGACGGGGCTGCCCGGCGGCCTGGTGGACCCGGGAGACGGCAACGACCGTGCAGCGGCCGCCGAGGCTGCGGCCCGCCGGGAGCTGCGGGAAGAGACAGGCTACTCAGGCGGCAGGATCGAGCGCCTCGCCGCCGTCCACCCCAACCCGTCGAACCAGACCAACACGGCCCACTGCTTCCTTGCCACAGGACTGGTCCGCCGCGCCCTGCCGCAGCCGGGCGGCCCCGGCGAGGCGCAGGAGGTTACGGAGACTGACCTGGTCGGCGTGCTGGGCAGCCTGCGGGACGGCACTGCCACGATGCATGCCGTGCACGTCGCGGCCTTGTGGTCTGCGGCGGCTCGCATCGCCGCTGATCTGTCCGGTCGGTTCGGGACCCTGCCAGCCCGGCTGGGCCGGTTCCTGGCGGGTGAAGCCCCGCGATGTCCCGCCGCATCCCTGACCGACACCGAACTGGCCGAGCTGGCCGTCGGCGGCTGAGCCGGCGGCAACGGGGAGCACAGCAGAATGCGCGCGCAAGGTATGTCAAGGCGGGTTACGATAGTGGCCGCCGCTGCCGCGGGCGATGCCGGCTTCAGCGGCCCAGGGTCCGCCTGATCCGATGCTGCCGGACTACACCGACCCGTCCGTGCCGGCGCCACGTCCCCGGGCCGTACTGAAGGCGGTTGCGGTTGCAGTCGCCGCGTTGGGGGCTGCCGCAGCCACGTACCGGGTCGCGCCGCATGCCCCCGCGGCGCCGCTCCATGCCGATGCGCCATGGCCCGGGGCCGCCGGGCTGCAGGGCGAGCTTGCGACGTTCCAGACAAGACCATGACAGCGATGTCCCAAACGCGCCCTTGCCCTTTCTGGCGGCACCGGCCTAGGGCTGGATGCCGTCCTTCTCCGCCACATCTCCGGGGGTGTCCATGACCAAGCAGCTCCATCTTGGCGCCTTCATGCGCCCGGTCGGCATCCACACCGCCTGGTGGCGAGTGCCGGGCGCCTGGCCGGACGCCAACTTCAACCTGGCCCACATCGTCAGCATGATCCAGA
>CAXTDP010000535.1:0-4402 GCA_964242295.1 uncultured Acetobacteraceae bacterium
CAGGCGTAGCCACCAAAGCCCACCAACACTCCACCAGAATGGGTCAACTTCAGGAGGAAGGGAAGGGGTCACGACGTAGCTGAACCTCACTTTGCCCACGACCTTACGCCTTTGTGCCTGTTCTTCACAAACCCAAACGAGCATTTGACGGTCTATGAAACGGGCGGAGAGGTGGGACAACGGACTCAAACGTCCTCTCCTCCGAATGAAATTTGATGAAGGACGGAGAGCTGACGGCCTGGCCGACCAACGTCGCCCTAAGTGGCGTCCACGTATGGGCGCGAAGCCTGAACGGCTACTATGCGCCAGTCTCCGTCATCCGCGACCCGCAGCAGCCTGCCCGCGAGCGGACGTTTTGCGCTGCGGTTCGGTCGTCCGTATATGGTGGTAAGCCGTCCTGGCAGCCGACGGCCGACCAAGTCTACATTCGTGAGAGTTGGTTGTCAGGCTGCGTTGTGCAGTCGAAGGTGAACTTGGCCTACGGCATTGCGCTTTAGCACCTTTGGATACTGAGGAGGGAAGCTATGGCGCCACACCGTACGGTTTTGGTTGCGGGAACCCAGGGGGTCATCGGCCGCGCTGCCGCAAGCCACATCGCCATGCAGGCGGACACGAAAGTCTACGGCCTGTCCCGTCGCACGGGGGCCGATCTTGCGGGTGTCGAGGAGATTTCCGTCGACCTACTGCAGTCTGACGACACCCGCAGCAAGCTCGGAGCGGTCAGCAACGTCACGCACATCATCTTCGGTGCCTACATTGAAAAGCCGACTGCGGCCGAAAAGAGCGACGTCAACGTGGCATTGCTTCGCAACCTCCTCGACGTGGTCGAGCAGAGCTCGCCCAGGCTGCAGCACGTCACCTTCTACCAAGGCGGCAAGGCCTACGGCGCCGATCTCGGACCCTTCAAAACGCCGGCGCGGGAGGACGACCCACGGCTCATGCCGCCGAACTTCTACTACGACCAGGAGGACCTGTTGCGTGAGCGCGGTGCCGGCGCGTCCTGGAGCTTCACGGCCCTGCGTCCGGAGGCGGTCTGCGGCTTTGCCGTGGGCAACCCGATGAACCTTACGATGGTCATCGCCGTCTATGCCGCCCTGTCGAAGGAACTGGGCCTGCCGCTGCGCTTCCCCGGCACCGAGGCCGCATACCGTGCACTCTATCAAGTGACCTCGGCCGATATCCTGGCCGAAGCCGCGGACTGGGCCGGACGGACCGAGGCCGCCCGCAACGAGATTTTCAACATCACGAACGGCGACTATTTCCGCTGGCAGCACATGTGGCCGAAGATCGCCCGCGCCTTCGACATGGAGGTTGCCGACCCAGTGCCAGTGCCGCTCGCTACCTACATGGCCGACAAAGGTCCACTCTGGACACGGATGACCGAGAAATACGGCCTGCGTCCCATCCCGTATGACACGCTCGTGTCGTGGCCCTTCGGCGACTTCATCTTCGGCAGTGGCTTCGACAACATCAGCAGCACGATCAAGGCGCGGCGCGCAGGGTTTCAGGCCTGCATCGACACCGAAGACATGTTCACGACCTTCTTCGACCGGCTCCGAAGCCGGCGGATCCTGCCGCAGCGCTGACAAAACTCTGATTAGGATCAAGCTCAGCGCGGCCTGCGGCCTGGTTGTCACCCACCCGCCTAGCCGATGCTGAGCGGTCCTGACCCGGGCAGACCGGTAATCAGCCCGACGCCGCATAGCCGGGCCGGAGTCAACACGCCGGCCTCCATCGTGGCGCCGGCCAGCAGCATCTCGACGACCGCCAGTGCGCCATGTACGGTCACGTCGTAGCCATTCGCGGTGCGGATGCGCGCGGTGCGGATCGCGCCGGCGGCATTGCGCGCCTTGCCCCATACGTAGCAGGAACTGGCGGCCCGGGCCTCTGACGTAGGGCCGGTGATCGCCCCCGCGCGCTTCTTCAGCGCGGCTTGCACAGGAGCCAAGCTCAGCAGCGGCCTGAGCAGGTTGCCCATCCGCGCGCCCCACAGCAGGGCGGGCGGCACCGCCAGGAACACCTCGATGTTCCTGATACCGGTCGTATAGTATGCGGTGCTTACGTCGCCCCAGGGAAACGCCATGGCGGTGCGCGGCCCCTGGCCGAAGTCGATCCGCCGTGTTTGCAAACCCATCGGCACCGTGACGATCTTCCCGCCGCGACGGACCTTGCCGCCGTGGGCCAAGCCCTCCACGCTGGTCTTGGCCGTGCCGGGGGACATCGCCGCCACCGTCTCGAACCCGAGCGCCAGATGCGTGGCGTCGGGTAGTGCCTCGATCAGCGCGCGGGCGAGGCAATCCGTCGGGATCACGTCAAAGCCCACCCCAGGGCAGATCACCACGCCGGCCGTGCGCGCCGCGCTCGATAGGGTCTGCGCGTGTTCGAAGACGTCGATCTCGCCGGTGATATCCAGGTAGTGGACACGCAGCTCCAGGCAGGCCCTCATCAGCGGCGCTGCAGTGGCGGAAAACGGCCCAGCGCAGTTCAGCACCAAACTTACCTCCGCCAGCGCTGGCGCTTGGGCCGGAAAGCTGCGGTGAGCGAGGCCGAGTTCGTTGGCCAACGCTGCCACCGCGGCCGCATCACGCCCCGCCAAGATCGGTCGCAAGCCACGCGCTGCAGCTTCGCGGGCGATCAACTCGCCGGTATAGCCGTTCGCGCCATAGATCAGCCAGGTTCGCATCGGCGCCTCCTCGAGTTTGGCAACACGTCATGGTTCCAGGCCCCGGCCAATGGAGAACAAATCCCCACCCGAGACAGTTCCAAGCCCGGGCAGCCTCCGAGATTTGTAGAAGACGTTTGGATTTGGAGCGATCACTACTATATCATTGATTTCCCGGAATTGCCGGGCGTTGGAAGGTCAGCGATGGCAGCGGAAGCAAACAATGGCCTGAAGCGATCCCGTGGCCGGCCAAGAAAGTTCGATCGCGCTGTTGCCCTTCAACAGGCAATGAGGCTGTTTTGGGAGCGCGGCTACGAAGGCGCGTCATTCGACGACTTGATCACTGCCATGGGCATCAGCCCGTCCAGCTTCTATAACTCGTTTGGCAGCAAGGAGCAGTTGCACCGGGAGGCCGCGGAAGCTTTCATGGCGCGGTCCAGCGAATGGTTCGCGGGCGCGCTCGGCGCCGCCACGGATACCAGGACTGCCTTCCACCGGGTCCTCGACACGGCCGCGCGTGAGGCCACCCTGGACGACATGCCCGCGGGTTGCATGATTTCGCTGGCCGGCACGCACGGCCCGCCGGAACTCGCCGCCATGCGGGACCGGATGGTCGGCTATCGCGGCGGCGCGCAGTCGGCCATGGCCGATCGCATCCGCCGAGGCATCGACGAGGGCGACGTGCCGAAGAATACGAATGCCGAGGCGCTGGCAGCGTTCTACAGCGCGTTGCTCCGCGGCATGGTGGTCCAGGCCCGCGACGGGGCAACCCGCACGCGTCTGCTGGAGATCGCCGAGGTCGGCATGCGCGCTTGGCCCGCGGCACCGGATAGGCCCGTATCCGCCAAGCCGTCGCGGCAGCGGGCGAGGTCTGTCACGCCGAACGTCGTCTCGTCGACACTGTGAAAAGTCACCGGATGGGTAAACCTCCTGCTGCGCTGCGGCAAAAACCCTGACGCGTAATCGTTATCGTCGCTCCAGAAATACTCTTGATTGCCGATCCATGCCGCTCCACTTGGTATATTATTGGAGCGTAAACTCCAATTCACCTGATTAGGAGAGTGCCGTCGTGGCAAGGTTCACAGACAAGGTCGCCGTCATCACTGGTGCCTCCAAGGGCATCGGCGCGGGGATCGCGAAGCGGTTCGCGGCGGAGGGCGCCACCGTCGTCGTCAACTACGCGACGAGCAAGGACGGGGCGGATCGGGTCGTCGGCGAGATCGTGCAGGCCGGCGGCAAGGCGATCGCCATTGGCGGGAGCGTGGCCAACGAGGGCGATGTAACCCGGCTGTTCGAGGAGATCGGCAAGGCCGTCGGTCGGGTGGATGTGCTCGTCAACAATGCAGGCGTCTATGCCTTCGGGCCGACCGAGAGTTTCACGGTTGCGGAGTTCAGCCGGCACTTCGACACCAACGTGCTGGGCCTGCTGCTGGCGACCAAGGCGTCGCTGAGGCTGTTCCCGGCGGCGGGTGGTAGCATCGTCAACATCAGCTCCGTCGTCAGCACCTGGGCACCCCCTGAGGCTGCGATCTACGTCGGCACGAAAGGCGCAGTCGACGCGATCACCCGGTCGCTCGCGAAGGAACTCGCGCCCCGCAAGATCCGGGTGAACGGCATCAATGCCGGTTTCGTCATCACCGAGGGAACGCGTTCCGGCGGCTTGGCGGGCGGCGAGTTCGAGGAAACGTAAGCGTTTGGTGATGGCCGTCTTGTTGGCGTAGGGCTGATTTGGTCTGCTTC
>CAXTDP010000536.1:0-4397 GCA_964242295.1 uncultured Acetobacteraceae bacterium
TCAGCAGCATGATGATCGTCAGCGTCCAACCGAACGACTTCCGCGACCGCGTCAGTTCAATGAAGTCGGGATTCCGTCTTATCCGGTCCACTTGCGTGTCGCTCAACGTGCCCACCCTATGCTCTTGTTTGTCCCGGCGTTTTGACGATGCCGAACGGAATACGCAAGATCATAGACCGCGCACGGTTGCGCCGCGCATAAAAAGTTTCATTAGGTCGCAAGTTTGTGGACAGCCTCCGCCCCAGGGCGCAGTGCCAGGGGCGGGGCAGGTAGGTCAGTCATCAGCGAAGATGTCGCGCTTCCTGGTTTCCGGGATGAACAGCGCGCCAACGACCACCGTGATGCCCGCGAACACGATCGGATACCATAGCCCGGAGTAAAGGTTCCCGGTCGCCGCGATGATCGCAAAGGTTGTCGCCGGCAGCAGCCCGCCGAACCAGCCGTTGCCGATGTGGTAGGGCAGGGACATCGCGGAGTAGCGGATGCGCGACGGGAACAGCTCCACTAGGGCCGCGGCGATCGGGCCATAAACCATCGTCACATAGAGCACCAGCACCGTCAGCAGGCCGATGATGGTCAGGGTGCGTGGCTGGAACAGGTCAAAGGCGCCGTACATCTTGATCACGGAGGCATTCGCCGTCCTCGGGTAGCCCGCCGAGACCAGCGCCGCCGCAACGAAGCGGTTGAGTTGCACCCGAGCCGCCGCGGCGCCGGCGCCCGCTTCCCGTGCGTTGAACGATGGCACCGCGCCGACGTCGCCGGCGCGTATGGTGGCGATGCTGCCCGGCGGCGCAGCCTCCCGCGTATAAGGGATGGACAGCGACGCCAGCACCTGGGCGGCGATGTCGCAGGACGAGGTGTAAACGGTCGTGCCGGTCGGGTTGAACTGGAAGTGGCAGTCTGCCGGGTCGGCCGTGATGACGACCGGGATGTTCTGTTGCGCCGCATACAGCGCTGGGTTGGCCTGCTGCGTCAGCGCCTCGAAGATCGGGAAGTAGGTGAGGGCGGCAACTGCGCAGCCGGTCAGGATGATCGGCTTGCGCCCGACCTTGTCCGACAACCAGCCGAACAGCACGAAGCCGCCGGTCCCCAGCAGAAGGGCATAGGCGATCAGCAGGTTTGCGGTATAGCCATCCACCTTGAGGATGCTTTGCAGGAAGAACAGGGCGTAGAACTGGCCGGTATACCAAACGACGGCCTGGCCCATCGTCAGGCCGAACAGCGCCAGGATGGCGATCTTCGCATTCTTGAAGGTGCCGAAGGCTTCCTTCAGCGGCGCCTTGGACAGCGTGCCCTCACGCTTCATCGCCTGGAAGGCCGGGCTTTCGTTCAGTTGCAGGCGTATCCACACGGAAACGAGCAGCAGCAGGATCGAAACGAGGAACGGCACGCGCCAGCCCCAATCGGCGAAATCGGCCTCGCCGAGGGTGCTGCGGGTGACCAGGATCACGAGCAGCGACATGAACAGCCCCAGCGTCGCAGTGGTCTGGATCCAGCTCGTGTAGAAGCCGCGGCGGCCCTGGGGCGCATGCTCCGCCACGTAGGTCGCAGCGCCGCCGTACTCGCCGCCCAGCGCCAGGCCCTGCAGCAGGCGCATCGCGATCAGCACGATCGGAGCCAGTACGCCGATGCTGTCCGAGGTCGGCAGCAAGCCGACGACGAAGGTGCTGAGGCCCATCATCACGATGGTGATGAGGAAGGTATGCTTGCGCCCCACCAGGTCCCCCAGCCGGCCGAACACCAAGGCACCGAACGGCCGCACCAGGAATCCCGCGGCAAAGGCCAGCAGGGCGAAGATGTCGCGCACCGTGGGGTCGAACTGGCTGAAGAACTTGGCGCCGATGATGCCGGCGAGCGAGCCATAGAGGTAGAAGTCATACCACTCGAACACCGTGCCGATGGACGAGGCAAGGATGACTTTCCGGTCCTCGCGCGTCATCGCCCGGTTGCGCGGCTCGGCCACGGCGGTAGTGCTCGGCATGGTGACGCTCATTTGAAACTTTCCAAAGGAAATGGCGCGGTAATCGGTCCTGCATCTGCCTTTGGGCAGCGGAGGCATCGCCCCGGACCAAATGACTTGATCCAGGATCGTCCCTTCACGTTTGTTACAGTTGCCGCGCAAATTGGGATAGGGTGCTATGACAATTGATGACGATCCTTGCCGGTATCAGACGGCTTACCAGGCCTGGGCAGCCGACCCGGAGGGCTGGTGGGCGCAAGCCGCCGGCGGCCTGGACTGGAGCACCCCCCCGGCCCGGATTTTCGATCCCGCACTCGGCGTTTTCGGCCAATGGTTCGCGGGCGGCGCGCTGAACGTTTCGGCCAACTGCCTGGACCGCCATGCCGACAACGGCCGCGGCGGACAGCCGGCCCTGGTGTGGGACAGCCCAATGGCCGGGCAGGTCCAGTCGTTTACCTATGCCGAACTGCGCGACCGCACGGCGCGCGTTGCCGGGGCGCTGGCGGCGCTGGGCGTCGGCTACGGCGACCGCGTGGTGATCTACATGCCGATGGTGCCCGAGGCAGTGATTGCCATGCTGGCCTGCGCCCGGCTGGGCGCGGTCCACTCCGTGGTGTTCGGCGGGTTCGCCGCTGCGGAGCTGGCCAAGCGGATCGAGGACGCGCAGCCCCGTGCCGTCGTGTCGGCGTCCTGCGGACTGGAGCCGGGTCGCGTGGTCGCCTACAAGCCGCTGCTGGACGCCGCCATCGCCATCAGCGCGCACAAGCCCGCCCACTGCCTGATCCTGCAGCGCCCCATGCTGGCAGCCGCCATGCAACCTGGCCGCGACCTGGACTTTGCCGAGGCAGAAGCCGCCGCGGCCCCGCATCTGCCCGTCCCGGTGCTGGCGACCGATCCGCTGTATATCCTCTACACCTCCGGCACGACCGGAAAGCCCAAGGGCGTCGTGCGCGACACTGGCGGCTATGCCGTGGCGCTGCACCAGTCCATGCGGATGATCTACGGCGTCGGCGCGGGCGACACCTACTGGTGCGCCAGCGACGTCGGCTGGGTCGTGGGGCACAGCTACATCGTCTATGGCCCGCTGCTCGCGGGCTGCACGACCATTTTATACGAGGGCAAGCCGGTCGGCACGCCGGACGCCGGCGCGTTCTGGCGGGTATGCCGGGACCACGGTGTGCGGGTGCTGTTCACCGCCCCCACCGCGCTGCGCGCCATCCGGCAGCAGGACCCCGACGCGGCGCTGATGGCGCAATACGACCTGTCCCGCCTGGACGCGCTGTTCCTGGCCGGCGAGCGCTGCGACCCGCCGACCGCCATCTGGATCGCCGGCAAGCTCGGGCGCCCCGTGGTGGACCACTGGTGGCAGACCGAGACGGGGTGGCCGATCACCGCGGGGTTCCGCGGCCTGGGCCTGTTCCCGTTCAAGCCCGGTGCGGGCGGGCGGGCCTGCCCCGGCTACGACGTGCAGGCACTGGACGACACCGGCGCGCCGCTGCCGCGCGGGACCGTGGGCAACCTGGCGATCCGCCTGCCGCTGCCGCCGGGCTGCGCGCCGACCCTGTGGCGGAACGCGACGGGCTACCGGACTGCCTACCTGGACGACTTCCCCGACTGGTATCGCACGGGGGACGCCGGGCAGGTGGATGGGGACGGCGACGTCTGGGTGATGGGCCGCACGGACGACATCATCAACGTCGCCGGCCACCGCCTGAGCACCGGTGCGATGGAGGAGGTATTGGCCGCGCATCCCGATGTGGCCGAGTGCGCGGTGGTGGGCGCCGCGGATGCGCTGAAGGGCCAGGTGCCGCTGGGCCTAGTGGTGCTGAAGGCCGGGGCGAACCGCGACGAGGCCGAAGTGGCACGGGAGCTGGTGGCGCTGGTGCGCGACCGCATCGGCCCGGTGGCGGCGTTCAAGGACGCCCGGGTAGTGGCACGGCTGCCCAAGACGCGGTCGGGCAAGATACTCCGCGCCTCGATCCGCCGGCTGGCGGACGGAGAGGAGGCGGCGCCTCCGCCGACGATAGACGACCCGGCGATCCTCGACGAAATCAAGATGGTGTTGGGACGTTAGGCGAGACCGGCCATGACGACCGTACGGCTGCTTGCCGACGACCTGACCGGCGCGCTGGACACTGCGGCGGAGTTCGTGGGCCTCACCGGCCCGGTGCACGCCTACTGGCAGGGCGTCCGGTCCGGCGCCCTGCCGCCCAACGCCGCCCTGGACACCGGCACGCGCGAAGCGGACGAGGCCGCGGCACGCTCTGCCGTGGCCGCGGCCACCCCCACGCTGGCCGGAGCCGGCATCGCCTACAAGAAGCTGGACAGCCTGCTGCGCGGCCACACCCTGGCGGAGTTGGCCGCCTGCTTCGCAACAGGGGGATGGCGGCATGCGGTGCTGGCGCCAGCCTTCCCGTTCCAGGGGCGCATCACCCGC
>CAXTDP010000537.1:0-4390 GCA_964242295.1 uncultured Acetobacteraceae bacterium
ACCCGCGGCGACAGCCAGGGCACCCCGGTCGAGAGCGTCTCCGCCGCCCGGCGCATGCTGTCCGAAACCGGCTACCAGGCGATCCTGGGCGACATCGCCTCATCGGCCACCATCGCGCTGCAGCCGGTGATGGAGGACGCCAAGGTGATCCTGCTGAACGCCGCCTCGTCCAACCCGGACATCACCTACAAGGCCGGCACGGGCGGATACAGGTGGACCTTCCGCTCCTACCCGACGGACGAGCTGCGGGCGAAGGTCGTGATGCAGTATGGCGCCGAGAAACGCGGCTTCACCCGCTATGCCGCGTTGTCGGTGGACAGCGACTACGGCCGCGGCGCGATCAATTTCTCCAAGAAGTATCTGACCGAGTTCAAGAGCGAGCTGGTCAGCGAGGACTACTACAAGGACGACGAGACGGATTTCCGCCCGGTCCTGTCGCGCATCCGCTCGCTGAACGTCCAGGCGATCCTGAGCTATGGCCTGCCGGACGCGACCCGGCTGCTCGGCCGGCAGATGCAGGAGGTCGGGCTGGCTGGAAAGGTGTTCATCATGGGCAGCGGTGAGTTCACCTACCCGGATACCATCAAGGTGGCGCCGCGTGTGTTCGAGGGCGCGGTCGAGGTGCAGGCGTGGGCGCCGGACGTGCAGAACCCGCGCTCGCAGCAGTTCGTTACCGACTACAAGGCGGCCTATGGGACGGAAGTCCCGAACGTCCACTCCTACACGCATTGGGAGGCGGTGCACCTGCTAGCCGCTGCGGCCCAAGCCGCTAAGGGACCCGGCAACGAGGAGCTTCGGGATGCGCTGTCCGGGATGGACTACGACGGCGCTACCGGGCACATCCGCTTCGACGCGCATAACCAGGCCGAATTGCCGATGTTCGTCTACCAGGTGGTGAACGGCAAGGGCGTCGAACAGGGCGCGTTCACGGCCAAGGTCCAGTATCCGAACGGCTGAGGACGGCAAGGGAGCACGCCGATGCTGTCCGATACCCTGGTCAACGGCTTCACCGCCGGGTCGGTCTACGCGCTGGTGGCGGTCGGCATGACCATCATCTTCGGCGTGCTGCGGGCCATCAACTTCGCCCACGGCGAGTATTACATGCTGGGCAGCTTCGCCGCCTGGTGGGGCATCGAGACGTTGGACATGCCCTACATCGTCTCGATCCCGGTCGCGGTGGCGGTCGTGTCGGTCATCGCGCTCGCGGTCGGCCTGCTGGTGATGCGCCGGCTGATCGACACGCCGTTCCAGATCGGCGTGATCGCGACGCTGGGCGTGTCGCTGGTGCTGCAGAACACCATCATCCTGATCTTCGGCGGCTCTTACAAGATGTTCGACGGCGGCTGGATCGACCCGGTGGAGATCGGCGACAGCTTCGTCTCGGAGCAGCGCATCATCATCGTCCTCGCCTGCCTGCTGGTGTTCGGCGGGCTGGAGCTGGCGGTGCGCCGGACCCGGTTCGGCAAGACCATGCGGGCGGTGTCGCAGAACCTGGAGGCCTGCAAGATCGTCGGCGTCGATGTGCCTCGGGTGGTGATCGGCACCTTCGTGCTGGGCTGCGCGCTGGCGGCGTTCTCCGGCGTGCTGACGGCGCCGGTGGTCGTCAGCCTGTATGGCAGCATGGGCACCTCCATCACGGTCAAGACCTTCGCGATCATCGTCATGGGCGGCGTCGGCAACGTCAGCGGCACCCTGTTCGCGGCTTGGCTGCTAGGGCTGCTGGAGAGCTTCGTGGCGGGCTATCTCGGCCTGCAATACCGCGACGGCGTGGCCTTTGCCGCCCTCATCCTGGTGCTGACGTTCCTGCCACAGGGATTGTTCAGCCGGCGGGAGCGTTTCTGATGGCCCGGCAGACCGTGCTGCAGAACTTCACCGTCCAGGACCGCCAGCACCGGCTGCGCGGGGCCGGGTTCGCCGCCCTGTTCGTCGCCCTGCTGCTGGCGCCGCTGGTCACCGGCGACTACGGCCTGCACGCGCTGATCGTCTCCATGACGTTCCTGCTGCCGGCACTGGGGCTGAACCTGATCCTGGGCTACGCGGGCATGCTGTCCTTCGCGCAGATGGCGTTCTTCGGGGTCGGGGCTTATGCTTCTGCCCTGATCGCGATGCGCTGGGGCACGCCGTTCTGGCTGAACATCGTCGCCGGCGCGGTCGTGGCGGGGCTGGTCGCCGTCCCGCTCGGCATCCCGGCGTTGCGGCTGCGGCGCTACTCGTTCGTGATGTGCACGCTCGGCTTCGCGGTCATCGCGCAGACCGTGGCGAAAAACTGGGTCGGCCTAACGCGCGGCGACCTGGGCTTGTCCGGCGTGCCGCGTCCGCGCCTGGCGCTCTGGTCCGGCGGGTGGGAGGTGACGGGCGTTGTCTCCTACTACTACCTGGCGATCGTGATCGCGGTGCTGGCGGTGGCGCTATTCCTGCTGCTGGTGACATCGCCGGCGGGCCGCTATCTCGTCGCCATCCGCGAGGACGAGACGCTGGCGGCCTCGGTCGGTGCGCCGACCTGGGTTTACCGCATGACCGCCTTCGCGCTGTCCGCGGCGTTCGCCGGGGCCGGCGGCAGCTTCTACGTCCACTACTTCACCGTCATCAGCCCGACCATCTTCGACCCGTTCTACGGCAATACGCTGCTGGTGATCGTGCTGGGCGGCGGCGTCGGCACGGTGGGTGGGGTGGTCGCCGGGTCGTTCCTGTTCGTCGCCCTGTCGGAGCTGCTGCGCGTCTCGCCGGACGTCCGCATGATTGCCTACGGCCTGCTGCTGGTGGTGATCGTGTTCGCCTGCCCCGAGGGCATCCTGCCGCTGATCCTGCGCAAGCTGAAACGGCGCGCCGACGCCGAGGAGCCTGCCCATGTCCTCTGATGCCAAGCCGGCGCTCTCCATCCAGGGCGTCGAAAAGCGGTTCGGCCCGATCGTGGCGGTGGCGGGAGTGGACCTGTCCATCCCGGCCGGCGAGATCTGCGGCCTGACCGGGCCGAACGGGTCCGGCAAATCGACGCTGTTCGACTGCTCGACCGGGCTGCAGAAGCCCAGCGCCGGCCGGGTGTTCGCCGGGGCGACGGAGATCACGGGCTGGGACATGCACCGCATCGTCCGCGAGGCGCGGGTGATCCGGTCGTTCCAGAAAGCCGTGGTGTTCCGCGACATGACGGTCGAGGAGAACCTGGTGCTGGCAGGCCAGATGCTCGGCTTCCCAACCGTCGCCGGCACGTTTGGCATAGGCCCGGGGACTTGGCGGCGCGTCCGCAGGCTGCGGGAGCGCGCGGCCCATGTGCTGGAGCTCGTCGGCATCCCGCACATGCGTTACGCCCCGGCGGGCCGCATCTCGTTCGGCCAGCAGAAGCTGCTGCAGTTCGCCTCCATGCTGATGCCGGAGCCCCGGGTGATCCTGCTGGACGAGCCGATGGCCGGTGTGAACCCGATGCTGATCGAGCGGATGATGGAGAACATCAACCGTGCCAACCGCGAGGACGGCATCACCTTCGTGGTGGTGGAGCACAACCTGGATGCCATGAAGGCGCTGTGCCACCGCCTGGTGGTGCTCAGCCGCGGCGCGATCATCGCCGACGGCACGCCCGCCGACGTGGTGCAGAACCCCGCCGTGGTGGAGGCCTACCTTGCCGGCTGAGACGAGCACGCTCGACATTACCGGGCTGCGGGCCGGTTACGGTCCTCTGGAGATCATCCGCGGGCTGAACCTATGCGTGGAGCCCGGCGAGTTCGTGGCGCTGATGGGTCCCAACGGCGCCGGCAAATCGACGCTGCTGAAGACGCTGTTCGGCATGACCACGATCACCGCCGGCGGCATCGCCTGGGAAGGCCGCAGTCTGCGCGGGCTGAAGGCCGGCGACATCCTGCGCGCCGGCATCGCCTTCTGCCCGCAGGGCCGCTGCAACTTCCCGATGATGACGGTCGACGAGAACCTAGACATGGCATCCTACTCCGCCCCGCGCGGGTCGGGCACGGCCGACCGGGACTATGTCTACGACCTGTTCCCGATCCTGAAGGAGCGCCGCCGCCAGCCGGCTGGCTACATGTCCGGCGGCGAGCAGCAGATGCTTGAGATGGGCATGGCGATGCTGATGAAGCCCCGCCTGCTTCTGATCGACGAGCCCTCGGTCGGGCTGTCGCCGCAGTCGATCCAGAAATGCTTCGACGAGATGATCCGCATCAACCGCGCAGGCTGCACGATCCTGCTGGTGGAGCAGAACACCCGCAAGGCGATGCAGGTCGCCAGCCGGGCCGCCGTGCTGCGGTTGGGCGAGGTGATCTGGACCGGGCCGCCCGACAGCATCTCGTTCGAGCAGCTCGGCGACATCTTCATGACCGGGAAGCTGCCCGACTCGCTCTGAAGCTCACCAATTCTGCGCCTTCAACACTCCATGGACTTGTCC
>CAXTDP010000538.1:0-4385 GCA_964242295.1 uncultured Acetobacteraceae bacterium
GCAGGTCGCGCCGCAGCTGCCGCCGGAGGCGCAAGCCTGGACCGGCCTGCCAACTGATCCGGCGGCGGCGGGCCTGCTGCGCCGGGTGGTGGCCGGACGCGCCGGAGACGCCCGCACCATGGAGGGACGTGGCCCGGACCTGCCCGCGGTCCTCGCATCGGACCTGATCGAACGCAACGAGCGGCTGCGGGCGATGGCGGCATGAGCACGCAGACCGCCTTCCCGGATGTGCGGCTCAAGCTCGTACGGGCGCGCGATGATCAGATGGCGCAGGTTGTGGCCCTGGTGGACGCCCTGTCCCAGCGAGGCCAGGCGGATGCGCTGATCGCACCGCTGCGCCCTCGCCTGGCGCTGCTGGCGCCCAGCCGGCCGATGACCATGACCCGGTTGATGTTCCGTCCCCTGGACCCGGTGATCGTGCCCGGCCCACGCTGGCGTCCCAGCATGCCAGCAGTGCCGCGCACGGCGCTGCGCTGCCTGGGGGCGGCCGTGGCGCCCCGGCTCGGCGCCACCGGCATGGCGATGCAGGCGATGCTTGCCGGACTTCCGCCTGGCGCGCCGGCGGACACGGCGCACGACACCGTGGCCCGGGCAGGCGCGATGCTGTGGCCGGTGGCGGCGGCCGTGCTGGACAACCTGCTGACCCCGCCGGACTGGACCGACTCGACCGGGCTGCCGCCCTCGTGCTTTGGCCCCGTGCGCGCCGCCGCTGCCGCAGTCCTGCATCAGGCGACCCGCCTGGCACAGCTGGATGCCGGCGCGAATGGCGGAGAGACAAGCATCGCAGCGGGCGTCAATGCCATCCTGATTGATGCGCAGTCCCGTCCCGGCGGGTTGGCGACGGTGCTGGCGATGTTGCTGGCGCATGGCCCCTCCGCCGTCCTGCTGGCCGGCGCCATATCTGGCGGCCCGCCCAGCGGCGCCTCACCTGGGCTGGCCGCCCTGCCGGCCGGTGCGCTGGATTCGGCAATCGCGCAATCGTTGCACCGCGCCGAAGCCCTGGTGGACGTCCTGCCCGGCGTGGCCCTGGCAGTTGCCGCCGGGCACGCCAGGGATGTGGCGGCGCTGGTTGCGGCACTGGAGCATCCGGGTTGCCGCCTAAGCCTGCGGGTGCAGGCCGCACGCACGCGGCAAGCCGCCGACCAGGCCTGCCGGAACCGCATGGCCCAGGCCGTGCAGCAGGACATGGTGCCGCGCTTGCTGGATGCGTCCGACGGCGCCCCCCTGGACGATGCGGAGGTGGGCTGTTTGGAATCGGTCGCGCGCGACCTGCGCCGCCTGGGCCGGATCGGCCGCCGCCTGGGCCAGCCCGCCGCCTACGACGCCCAGATGACCCAGATCGCCAAGGAAGTCGGCGGCCTGTCCGCCCCTGGCCTGACCCGCATGGACCGCCTGCGCCTGGCCGAGCTTCTGGTCGGCGCGAAAGCCGCGCTGCGCCTGGTGCCCGAGGAGGATCGGACGTAGCTTCAGCAGCAAACCGGAGGACGCTGCGATGCCGATGACACGCCGTAACGCGCTGCGGACCGCCCTGGGCGGCGGGCTCGCCCTGCCCTACGTACGCCGCGCCCATGCGGAAGTGTCCACGGTGCTGATCGCCAAGCAGTTCGGCACGCTCTACCTGCAGCAGGACGTGATGGAGCAGCAGGGATTGGTCCAGAAGCACGGCGCCGCCGTGGGCCTACCGGGCCTGCAAGCGAACTTCCTGCGCTTCGCCGGCACCGGCCCGATCACCGAGGCGCTGCTGGCCGGCAGCCTGCACTTCGCCAGCGGCGGCGCGCCCGGCGCCCTGCTGCTGTGGGACCGCACGCGCGGCACGGTGAAGTCCGCCTTCGCCATGAACGCCACCAACCAGCGGCTGCTGACGGTGAACCCGGCCATCCGGACCATTGCGGACATCACGCCAGCCGACCGCATCGCAATGCCCGCGGTAAAGGTCAGCCCGCAGGCGATCTACCTGCAGATGGCCGCGGCCAAGGAGTGGGGCGCCAACGAATGGTCCCGGCTGGACGCGCAGACCATCGGCCGGGCGCACCCGGACAGCATGGCGGCGATGCTGGGCAAGACCGAGATCACCTGCCACTTCAGCACCACCCCCTTCCAGGAACGGGAGCTGGCGATGCCCGGCGTCCGGGAGGTGCTGAACAGCTATGACGTGCAGGGCGTCCAGACCAGCACGCCCAACACCATCTATGCCAGCAGCAGCTTCCGGACCGGCAACCCCCTGGCCTGGCGCGCGACGCTGGCGGCGTTCGGGGAGGCGACGGACTGGATCAATGCCAACCCGGCCGACGCCGCCCAGCTTTACCTGACCAACAGCGGCGACAAGGATACGCCGGCCAATGTCCAGGCCGGGATGGGGGCGCCAGGCAACCGCTTCACCTTGCAGCCGAGCGGCGTGGTGCGCTTGGCGAACTTCATGGCGGACACCGGCGTGCTCAAGCGCCGCCCGGAGAAACTGGACGACCTGTTCTTCCCGGAAGCGGTGGAGCGTGGCGGCAGCTAGCCGCGTCCGCCTGGAACGTCGCGTTGCCGCCTGCAACGCG
The DNA here is from genome assembly GCA_964242295.1 of uncultured Acetobacteraceae bacterium. Lineage (GTDB taxonomy): Bacteria > Pseudomonadota > Alphaproteobacteria > Acetobacterales > Acetobacteraceae > DASWOJ01. The sequence continues at coordinate 2,544 of CAXTDP010000538.1, forward strand.
GACGCCCACGGCTAGGCGATCAACCGCCGGGTGGAGGTTTGGGTGAAATGGCGGCAGGACCCGCTCAGTGCTGGGCTATGCGCCCGGCGCGATCAGGATGACGCCCGGATAGTTGGTACGGTAGCGGGCGATATCCCGGGTCAACAACGGCACGCCAGCAACGGCCGCGTGGGCGCCGATCAGGAAGTCAGGCAGCACGCCAGTCCGGGTCCCGCCGCGGGCACGGTAGGCCCGGTAAACCTTGCCGGCCAGGAACAGGCCGGGCCGCGGCACCGGCAGCACATCCACCCCGGCATCAGCCAGAAAGGCATCCGCGGCCTCAATCCGGCTATAGCCCACCGAGAACTCGGCATAGGCAATGTCGCTCACGATCACCGGGCCACGGGAGATCGCGGCATCGAGCTGCCGTTCGGACCAGTCCGCCCACCGCGGGTCATCCGTAGCCACGTCCAGCAACACGTTCGCATCCACCAGCGTCACGGCGCCGCGCCCCCATCACGGCCGCGGGTCAGCGCCATGATCTCCTCCGTGCTCATCCCGGCATCGGCCGTGCCGCGCAGGCGGGCGAACCGGCTCGGCGGCCGGGGCTGGTTGTCCGCCTTGCTGACGATCACCCGGCCATCAGCCGCCAACTCGAAGCAGACGGCGCTCCCAGGCACGATACCGAGCAGGTCGCGCACGGGCTTTGGTATTGTGACCTGACCCTTGCTTGTTACCGTCGTCGTCATGCCACGTCCATGTAATGCATTGTTGATTTGGGGTATTACGTAATCCGGGCTTAATCCGGGCTGGCTGGCCATGCAAGAACCCTGGCACGCCCCTTGCTGCTCCCCGCCAGATGGACGCCACCCCACCCTCCGGCCAACCCCTGCTGCTGGACCGCATCACCCACCGCTACGCCGGCCACAACGCCGTGGACGGCATTACGCTGGACATCGCCGGCGGCGAGCTGGTGGCGCTGCTCGGACCCTCCGGCTGCGGCAAGACGACCCTGCTGCGCATCGTTGCCGGGCTGGTGCAGCAAACCGCGGGACGGGTGGTGGTGGGTGGCCAGGCGGTGGACGCGCTGCCGCCCAGCCGGCGCCCGGTCGGCATCGTGTTCCAGTCCTACGCCCTGTTCCCGCACATGACGGTGGCGGACAACGTCGCCTACGGCCTCGCCGCCCGCGGGGTGAACCGGGTGGCCCGGCGGCAGGAGGCCACACGGATGCTGGACCTGGTGCAGCTTGGGCATCTCGGGGACCGCCTGCCCCGCGCCCTGTCGGGTGGGCAGCAGCAGCGGGTGGCGCTGGCCCGGGCGCTCGCGGTGCAGCCGGCGATCCTGCTGCTGGACGAGCCGTTCGCAGCACTTGACAAGAACCTGCGCCTGGACATGCAGATCGAGATCAAGCGCATCCAGCGCCTGGCCGGCACCACCACCATCCTGGTGACTCACGACCAGGAGGAGGCGCTGAGCATGGCCGACCGCGTTGCGGTGCTGAATGCCGGGCGGCTGGAGCAGTTCGCGCCGCCGACCGAAGTGTATGACCGCCCGGCCAGCCTGTTCGTCAACGGCTTCGTCGGCCAGGCCAACCGGCTGGGCGGCACCCTCGACGGCCACGGAATGGTGCGGCTGGACGCGGGCGGCACCGTATCGGCGCATGCGGCTGCGCTGCCGCCGGGCAGCCGCGTGGTCGTCTGCCTGCGTCCGGAGCATCTTCGGTTCGCTCCCGACACGCAGTCCGGCGGCATCCCGGCGGTGCTGGAGCTGGCGCTGCCGCTCGGCCCGACCGTCGTGCACGAGGTCCGCTTCGGCGACGGCAGCACCGCCAAGATCACCGAGCCGCGGGAGGCCGGCGCGGT
>CAXTDP010000539.1:0-4369 GCA_964242295.1 uncultured Acetobacteraceae bacterium
TTGCCTTGCAGGAACACCGCACCTCCCAGGTCGTGCAGGACCACCTGCGCTCGTTTGGCGTGGACGAGGTGCATGCCGGGCTGGCTGGCACCGGCGTCGTCGGCGTGATCCGCGGGCGCGGCCCCGGCGGCTCCATTGGCCTGCGCGCCGACATGGACGCGCTGCCGATCACCGAGGAAACCGGCGCCCCTTACGCCAGCCAGACCCCGGGCGTCATGCACGCCTGCGGCCATGACGGGCACACGACGATGCTGCTGGGCGCGGCCAAGTATCTGGCCGAGACCCGCAACTTCGACGGCACCGTCCACGTGATCTTCCAACCCGCCGAGGAGAACAAGGGCGGCGGCAAGATGATGGTGGACGAGGGGATGTTCGAGCAGTTCCCGATGGACCAGGTTTATGGGATGCACAACTGGCCCGTGCTGCCGGAGGGCGAGTTCTACTGGCGGGATGGCCCGGTGATGGCCGCCGTCGCCGACATCGAGATCACCGTCACCGGGCGCGGCGCCCATGGCGCGCAGCCGCATCTAGGGGTGGACCCCGTGGTGGTCAGCGCCGCCATCGTCCAGGCGCTGCAAAGCATCGTCGCCCGCGGCATGAAGCCGACCGAGGCCGGAGTCGTCACCATCGGCAGCATCCAAGGCGGCCACATCTACAACGTCATCCCCGAATCGGTACGGATGCTGGGCACCGCCCGCTGGTTCTCGCCCGAGGTCGGCGACCTGCTGGAAGCCGGGGTGCATCGCCTGGCCGCCAACATCGCCGAGGGCTTCGGCGCCAAGGCCGACGTGGTATTCCGCCGCACCTACCCGGCGACGGTGAACGACCCGGCCGCGATGGTCCTCGCCCGCCGCGCCGCCGCCACGGTGCAGGGAGAGGCGCGGGTGCTGCACATGGACGCGCCGACGATGGGCGGCGAGGACTTCAGCTTCATGCTGAACGTGAAGCAGGGCGCCTACATCATGCTTGGCGCCCGGCGCAACCCGGGGGAAGCCGGGGTGCACCATCCGAAATACGACTTCAACGACGACATCCTGCCGGTCGGCGCCAGCTATTGGGCGACGCTGGCGGAGCAGTTGCTGCCGCGGGCGTAGCGGGCCGGAGTCAGGGCGGCTCGGTGGTCACGCCGCTGGCGCTGGCGCCCCATCGCACCAGGGCCGCCTCACCTGCCGGCGCCAGTGCATACACGCCGCGGGACAGCCGCACGAACCAGCCATATACGTCCCGATGCAGGATGCTCGCCGCCCTGGGGGCATGTGGCGCGAGATCGCGGGGCCGTAGCGGTCCCGCCTGCAAGGCGGCGGCGCAGGCCAGCGCCTCCTGCCGGTAGGCCGTCATCACCGGGACAGACCGGGTGCCACCGGGCGAGGGATCGCCCTGCCGGGCCGCGTGCTCATTCAGCACGGCCCGGCGACGGCGGCCGTTCGCGCGGGGGCGCCAGGATGCAGGCTCGATCAAGACTTCTGCCTCGCCGCGTCCGGCGTGCACCGCCAGCAACCCGAAGCCGAGCATCCCGCAGAGCGCGCGCGTGCGCCGGTCCCGGTCGCGTCCCCGCCGGGTCGCACGCACTGCAAGCCAGACCTGGTCGGCGACGCCGGCACGCTCCACCCCTTGCAGCACCAAGTCCAGCGTGAAGCCGAGCTTCATCTCGGTGATGACCAGCAAGGGCTTGCTGTCGTCCCCGGGGTCCAGGCGGACGGCGGCCACGTCGCAGCCCTGGACCTCCCCCTTGGCCGCATAGCCCCTGGCCTCCAGGAAGCGCTTTATGGCGGGATAAAGCGACGCTTCGGCAGCCACGGCCTAAACGGACGGCACCACCTTTTCGGCAGCGCCGTCCCGCTTAGAATCCGACAATCGCGTCGGCTGCAATGGTCACCATGTCGTAACTGCGGCCGTCGTTGAACGACCGCACCCCGTTCAGCGTGCGGTCATAGCGGATTTCCGGGCGTAACATCATCGTGCTGAGCGCCGCCGGCATGCCCGCGGGCTTATAGGTCACGCCCGCCGTCAACCCGGTATAGGTCGCGGCCTTGGGCGAGGTGATGAAGCGGCTGAACACCCCTCGTTCGAAGTTGACGAAGTCGCGCTCCGCTACCGGGGTCGAGACGAAGAAGTTGGCGTTGTCCCGGAAGATCTCCGCGCGCCCGTTCAACGTCAGCGTGTCCGACAACGCGTAAGAGGCGTAGCCAGCGGCGCCGTAGGCCGTGGCGTTGAAGCCGTCCTCCTGGACCGCGTTCAACTCCGTTGTCAACGTCAGCTTGTCCGTCGTCTTCCAGGTCACGACGACGTCGTTGAAATAGCGCATGGCGCTGTTGGCGAACGGCGTGTTCCGCTTGCTGTCCTCTGGCCCCATGTGGGTCAGCGCCAGCACGGTGAACTTGCCGCCAGGTGCGTTGTAGCCGATGCCCGCGATGCCGCCGGGGCGGTTGTTGTTGTCGCCGGCGCCATAGGCGATGCCGGTGTTGGTGCCGGTGTCCACGCCGAGATACAGGTCAATGATGTCCGACACGTGCGCTGTCGCCAGCGCGCCGATGTGCTTGTAGGGCAGGCCGTAGTTGAAGATGTAGGAGTGCGAGTAGAAGGGGTTGCTCTTGGGATCAATCAGCTCGAACCCCAGGGGGGTCGGATACATGCCGGCCTTTACGTCCAGCCCGCCCGCGAACAGGTTGGGGAAGCGCACGCTGATGCTGGCCTCAGTGACCGTGATCTGGTTGCGGTCGTGGATCAACTGGTCGAACACGCCGAGCGTATGCACGATCCGGGCGTCCGAGCCGTAGAACGCCTGCAGCTTGAAGCCCACGTCTATGCTGGTCGCCTTCGGGTCCACGTCGCGGTTGAGTGTCACCATCGCCTGGTTAAGCACGGGGCGGTTGCTGTTGTCGTCGAACAGGCGGCCGAAGTTGCGGCGGCTGCCGGGGTCGTCCGGGTTGCCGGTGATGCCGCCGTCAACCTGGAAGCCAAGCTTGATGCTGCTGGCCCACTCGCTGAGGTTCTTCGGCGCAACGTAGGGCTTGTCCGCCGGCGCCGCCGCGGCGGGGTTGCCGGGCGTGCCGGTCTGCTCTTGGACTGTTGGGGCCGTTTGCGCGTAGGCGCCAGGGCCGAACAGGGCGGCGAAGGCGGCGAGCAACGGCATCTTCTGCATAACGATCAACTTTCAAAATCTACGTGCCGGCCATGCCACCACGGCGCATAAAGACTCTATACGAATCTGGCGGCACCCTCGGCAAAGCTGCCGGGGGTGCCTTCCACGATCAAGCGGAGTAATACATCTCGAACTCGACAGGATGCGGGGTGTGTTCGAAACGATACACCTCTGTCCACTTCAGTTCGATGTAGCTCTCGATCTGCTCCTTGCTGAACACGTCGCCGGCCAGCAGGAACTCGTGGTCGGCTTCCAGCGCGCCCAGGGCCTCGCGCAGGCTGCCGCAGACGGTCGGGATGCCCTTCAGCTCCTCGGGGGGCAGGTCATACAGGTCCTTGTCCATGGGGTCGCCGGGGTGGATCTTGTTCTTGATCCCGTCCAGCCCGGCCATCAGCAGCGCGGAGTATGCGAGGTAGGGGTTCGCGGTCGCATCCGGGAACCGCACCTCGACCCGCTTGGCCTTCGGGTTGGTGGTGTAGGGGATGCGGCAGGATGCCGAGCGGTTGCGGGCGGAGTAGGCCAGCAGCACCGGCGCCTCGAACCCTGGGATCAGACGCTTGTAGCTGTTGGTGCTGGGGTTGGTGAAGGCGTTGCAGGCCTTGGCATGGCGGATGATGCCGCCGATGAAGTACAGGCACAGCTCCGACAGGTCGGCATAGCCGTTGCCGGCGAAGGCGGGCTTGCCGTCCTTCCAGATGCTGAGGTGCGTGTGCATGCCCGAACCGTTGTCGCCGTAGATCGGCTTTGGCATGAAGGTGGCGGTCTTGCCGTAGCTGTGGGCGACGTTCTGGACGCAGTACTTGTAGATCTGCATCTGGTCGGCCATCGTCAGCAGCGGGCCGAACTTGGTGCCCAGCTCGTGCTGGCTTTGCGCGACCTCGTGGTGATGCTTCTCGATCGGCAGCCCCATCTCGCCCATGCTGCTCAGCATCTCGGCGCGCAGGTCGCTTTCGCTGTCCACTGGCGGGACCGGGAAGTAGCCGCCCTTGACCGCGGGCCGATGGCCCATGTTGCCTTCGGGATAATCCTTCAGCTTGGCATCGGGGCCTTCGACGGAGTCGATGTGAAAGCTGCCGTAGTTCGATCCGGTGCCGAAGCGGACGCTGTCGAAGATGAAGAACTCGGCTTCCGCGCCGCACATCACGGTGTCGCCGATGCCGCTCGACTGCACATAGGCCATCGCCTTCTTGGCGGTGCTGCGCGGGTCGCGCCCATAGGGCTGGCCGG
>CAXTDP010000540.1:0-4369 GCA_964242295.1 uncultured Acetobacteraceae bacterium
TCATGCAGCGCCGCGGCCAGGTGCGGCAGGGCGAGCGGGGCATCTCGGTCCGGGCGCGGCGCGTCCCAGGCCCCTGTTGCTTCCCGTCCCGCCGGCAGGTGCGCGAGCAGGGCAGCCACGGTCGCGTCCGGGTCGGCGGCGAGGAACAGGTCAACCGGCGGCAGGCCCTGGTGGTCCGCGCTCCAGCCATTGTGCAGGACATGGTCAAGCGAGACCTGGATGATCCGCGCTCCAGGCTCTGCCCCGTCGAAGGCCGCGCGCAGCGTGCCCCCAAGGTCCACCCAGTCGAGCGAGAGGATCACGTCCGCACCACGGATCGCCGCCACCGTTTCCGGCACGGGAAAGACGCCAGGCTTACCGGCGTGGAGCGGATGATCGGTGGGAAAGGCCGCGCCGACCTTGAGGTCGGTGGCAACCTGGGCGCCAAGCGCCTCCGCAAGCCGAACCCGGGCCGCCCATTCAGGCTCGCCCCGGTTCACGCGCCCTGCCAGGATCAACGGGCGGGCGGCGCCGCGCAGCATCCCCGCCGCTTCTTGCACCAACGCCGGGTCGGGACCGGCCTGCACGCGCGGCATGAAGCGTGCGGGGTCCAGCGGCGGCAACGCTTGGGCCAACGGCGCTTCCTGCATCGCGGCGTCGAGGTTGACGTAAACCGGGCCGCAGGGCGCGGTGCCCGCCAGCCAGGCGGCACGGAACAGGGCTTCCCGGGCTGCGGCCGGCGACGCGGGCTGCGCGTCCCACTTCACGTAAGGGCGCACGATGGCGCCCTGGTCCTGCGCGGTGTGTATCCAGTCAATCCAAGGACGGCGCTTGGCGGCGTCCACCGGGCCGGTGGCGCCGAGCACGATCACCGGCATGCGGTCGCACCAGGCGTTGAACACCGCCATGGTGGCGTGGAACAGGCCGACGTTGGAATGCACCGCCGCCAGCATCGGCTTGCCCGTCACCTTGGCCCAGCCCTGGGCGATGGCGACCGCATGCTCCTCGTGCAGGCAGAGCAGCATCTGCGGCGCGGCGTTGCCGAGGTGGTTGACCAGGCTGTCGTGCAGGCCGCGGTAGGACGCGCCGGGGTTCAGGGCGACATAAGGGATGCGGAGGTCGCGCAACGCCTCCGCCACGGCGTCGCTGCCGAACAGCCCGTTGCCGGCGGGAGACGTAGCCGGGCGCTCAATGGCGGCGGCCGGGTCCAGGTTGGGGCCAGGGTGCGATAGGGTGGTGTCGGGCATGTCCTCTCCCCGGGGTGCGTTTGCGGCACCCTCAGCGTTTCGATGCTAAGCGGGCTTGCGCGGCCTGTCACACACGTTGCCGCCAGCAAAGCCCGGTGCCGCGCTAGGCCGGCTTGAACCGGATGTGGATGTTCTTTTCCTGCGTGAAGGCCAGCAGCTCCTCCAGGCATTCCTCGCGCCCCAGGCCGGACTGCTTGAAGCCGCCGAACGGCGTGCCGAGGAAGTGCTTGGACACCTCGTTCACCCACACGAACCCGGCCTCCACCGCCGCCGCCGTGCGGTGCGCCCGGTGGAGGTCGTTGGTCCAGATCGAGCAGGTCAGGCCGTATTCCGGGCGGTTCACCTGCTCGATCATCGCCGCCTCGTCCGACCACCGCATCACGGCCAGCACGGGCCCGAAGATTTCCTCCCGTGCGATCGTCATCTCCGGCGTCACGTCGGCAAAGATGGTAGGCTCGATGAAGAAGCCGTGGCGCAGCGCCGCGTCCGCTGGCGGGGCGCCGCCGCACACCAGGCGGGCGCCCTCGGCCTTGGCCGTTTCGATGTAGTGCAGCGTCCGCTCATACTGGGTCCGGCTGGCCAGCGCGCCCATGGTGGTGGCGGGATCGGTCGGGATGCCCGGGCGGAAGCGGGCGGCCTTGCCGCGCAGGTGCTCCACCACCGCGTCGTGGATGTCGGCATGCAGGAAGGCGCGGCTGGTGGAGCCGCAGGACTGGCCGCACCAGGTGAAGTTCATTCCGGACACCGCGGCGCCGGCCACCAGCTCCGGGTCGGCGTCGGGGAAAGCGATCAGCGCGTTCTTGCCGCCAAGCTCCAGCAGCACGGGCTTGATGGTCTCCGCCGCCGCGCGCATCACGGCCCGCCCAGTGGGGACGGAGCCGATCAGCGCCACCATGGCGACATCGGGATGTTCGGCCAGCCGTGCCCCTGCCGCCCGCCCGCCGGGCAGGACGTTGAAGACGCCGGGCGGGAGCAATGGGCCGAGCAGCTCGGCCAGCCGCAGGGCGGACAACGGCGCCTGCTCCGGCGGCTTCACGATGACGCTGTTGCCGGCGGCGAGCGGCGCGGCGGACTTGCCGGCGCAGAACATGAACGGATGGTTGAAGGGGATGATGCGCGCCACGACCCCGCGCGGCTCGCGCACGGAAAAGTTCACCGCCTCCGGACCCATGGGGATCGAGTGCCCCTTCATCTCGGTCACCAGCCCGGCGAAGAACTCCATCTGCGCCGCGGCGATAGCCACATCGCCACCCATCTCCGTCACCGGGTTGCCGCCGTCCATGGCGTCCAGCGCGGCAAGCTCCCGGCCGTTGCGGCGCAGGATGGCGGCGGCTTCGCGCAGGATGCGGCCACGCTCCAGCGGCGGGACGGCGCGCCACACCTTGAACCCGTCGCGGGCGGCGGCGACGGCGCGGTCCACGTCGGCCGGGCTGCTGTCGGCGATGGTGCACAGCGTTTCGCCCGTCGCGGGGCTGAGCACGTCCACGCTGCTGCCGTCCAGCGCCGCGTGCCAGGCGCCGCCATAGAACAGGCCGCGCGCTTCGGGCAGCACCACCTTGGCCGACATCTCGTTCATTTCGCCTCCCCCCGGCCCATGCCCAGGCCCCGGGCACTAGCGCCTGCGGAGGCCGGCCTGTGCCTGCATTCTTTCGATTGACCGTATACCCCCGATTATTCTACCGTCAACGACATTGTGGTCCGACAAGAAGCTGATCAGAAACCGTCAAGTATGACCCGCAATGGATAGCCAGGGGATGGAGGACCTTTACGGCATGCCGGGCCATTTGATTCGGCGCGTGCAGCAAATCTCGACAGCTTTATTCACCGACGAGTGCGCGGCATTCGATTTAACGTCAGTACAATTTGCTGCGCTGCACACAATCAACTTGCATCCCGGCGTGGACGCGACGCGGTTGTCCGCCCTGATCGCATTCGACCGCTCTACGATCGGCGACGTGCTGGACCGCATGGCGCACAAGGGCTGGATACGGCGCAGCCCCGCACTGACGGACCGGCGGGTGAAGCTGATCGAGCTGACGCCTGACGGAGCCCGGCTGCTGCGCCAGGTCAGGCCGGCGGTGCAGCGGGTGCAGGACCGCATCCTGGCGCCGCTCGCGCCCGCAGACCGGGAGAGCATGGTCCGGCTGCTGGGGCAGCTTGCGGAGATGCACAACGACGTGACGCCAGCCCCGCTCCGGGGCGCCGCCGCCCGCTGATTTCTGCCGAAACGAACATGACCGTCCCGGCAAGGGGCGGCAAAGGAGAACAAGCCATGTGCCCGCCCGACCACATCGCCGTCCATGCCGCTGACACCGCTAGGGCCGGCGACGCCCCCGACCCCGCATTGATCGCCGACCTGGTGTCAGCCAACCACATCCTGTTCGACCAAGGCGTGGTGGACGCCTTCGGCCATGTCAGCGCCCGGCACGACAAGCGCCCCGACCGCTTCCTGCTGGCCCGCAACATGGCGCCCGGCAACGTGACGGCAGCGGACATCGTGGAGTTCGACCTGGACGGCAACCCGGTCAACGCCGGAGGGCGCAAGGTCTACTTGGAGCGCTTCATCCACGGCGAGATCTTCCGCGCCCGCCCCGACGTGCAGGCGGTGGTGCATTCCCATTCGCACAACATCGTTCCGCTCAGCGTGGTCAAGGGCGCCCCGCTGCGGGCCATCTTCCACATGGCTGGCTTCATCGGGGAGGCCGCCCCGGTGTTCGAGATCCGCGACGCCGGAGGCGACGGCACGGACCTGCTCATTAGCGACAACGCCCTGGGCCGGGCCTTGGCGGCGAAGTTCGCCGATGCGGACATCGCCCTCATGCGCGGCCACGGTTCCACGGTGGTGGCCGGCTCGGTGCCGCTTGCCGTGTATCGCGCCGTGTATGCGGAGCTGAACGCCCGTTACCAACTCCAGGCGAGCGGGCTGGGCGAGGTCACCTACCTCACCGCCGCCGAGGGCCGTGCCTGCGTGGACCGGGTGGAAGGCCAGGTGCAGCGCCCCTGGGATCTGTGGAAGGCCGAGGCGGCCCGGCGCCGCGTCGGTTGATCGGGCAGGAGTGCCGGGCATGCAGTTCCACCTGAACGGCTACACGCCGGGCGACCCGGCCATCGCAGCGCCGCCGGACCGGGCCGCGGCGGCGGCA
>CAXTDP010000541.1:0-4368 GCA_964242295.1 uncultured Acetobacteraceae bacterium
TCACCCCGTCGCCGCTCACGCGTCAGCCGCTACGGCAGAACTGAATGGCCCTGGGGTTCCGGGGCCTCGCTGATGCACACTCGGACGGTCTCGCGGCCGGGCGGAGCACGTTCATGGTGGAGATGCTGGAGACGGCGGCCATCCTGAACCAGGCCACGAGCCGCTCGCTTGTCATCCTGGACGAGGTGGGCCGGGGCATCTCGACGCACAACGGGCTGGCCATCGCGCTGGCCACGCTTGAGCACCTGCACGGCATCGTGGGCCGCCGGACGCTGTTCGCCACGCACGTCCACGAACTTGCGGACGCGGCGGAGATGATGCCGCCATGTCACCTGATGGCGATGGAGGCCGAAGCGGGGCGGTACCATCACCGGGATTCTGCAGGCCTTCGTGATCCTGCTGGCAGAGTTCTGGCAGACAAGCGGCTTCCCAAACCGCGTATCCTTCATCCCTGGCCGTCCAACCGCTTCGCCGTCAAACACTCAAGGTGGGAGCCGTATGCGGGAGTCCCGCCCGTACGGATTTGTGCGGGGGAGACCGGGGTAACCCGGCTGCCTACCGCGATCGGTTATGGCGCCAGGTGCGCATCGAAGAAGCGCGCCACCTCCGAATGGTAGTCGATCGTCTCCGGCCCGAATGGGTCGGCGTAGTATTGCGCATGGGACTGGCCCTCGAACACTTGCAACAGCGCCTCGACCCCGGCCTGCCGCAGCTTGCGGTGGACCCGCACCGTGTTGGACAGGAACAAGTCGCGCGTACCAGAGGTCAGGATCGCCGGCGGCAGGTCGTGGAAGTCGCCGTAGATGGGCGAGAGTTGCGGGTCCTTCATATCGCGGCCGTTGGCATACAGCCGCGCGGCCCGTCCCAGCCAGCCTTTCCAGGATACGAGGACGTTGTCCGCGAACTCGTGGGTGAAGTAGGTGTCACCCACCTCGGCGAGGTCCGCCCAGGGAGTGCCGGGCGCCATGGCGGCCGGTTGCGGCAGCTTCTCGTCCTTGATGCGCAGCGCTAACGCCAGGACCATGCCGCCGCCCGTGGACGTGCCGAAGATCGCCATGCGCTTCGGGTCGGTCGTCTTGATCAGTTCCCGATAGACTGCCGTCACGTCGTCCATGGCTGCCGGGTAAGGCGCGTCAGGCGGCATGCGGTAATCGACGGAGACGACGCGAAAGCCGCCGTAAGCCGCCATCATGATCGCCTCGCGCGTGCCTGCCTCGCCCGGGCTGAGCACATAGCCGCCCCCATGGATGTGGAGCAGCACGCGACCCAGGTTGGCGGCCGGCACCACGCGCGGCTGGACGATGTATGCTTTCACACCGGCGATCGTGACCGGCTCGGAGATGACCCCAAGCTTTTCCCGCATTGCGGGCAGGACCGCGAGCACCGGGGCAGCAGCCTTGGCCACGAAGTCTTTCCACTCTGCCGCATTCTTTGGGTCTGCGTTCCAGTAAGGCACGTAGGCCCCTGCGATGACCGCCTGCTGCTGAGGGCTGACACCCTCCTTTGGCACCGGCAAAGCATGTGCCGGCACCTCGCGCGCACCGGCCTGCCGGTTCGCCTCGGTCTGCGCGGTGGCCAGATCGTTCCAGGCCTTGCCGCTCGGCTCCTGTGCCGCGGCCGGCGTGGCCAAGGCGACGAGCAGCGGCGCTGCCAGCAGCAAACGCTGCAGGCAGGCCGCAGCCGGCAGGCGCGTCAGCGTCCTGAGTTGGCCCTGGCTGCCGCTCATTGGTTCAGCTCCGGCCGGTCGGTGATCGCCTGGTAGACGAGGCCGCGGAACGCGAAGCGGTAATAGAGGCGCTGGCCCGGCGCCTGGATCAGCATGATCGGCACCAACTGCTCCTTGGGATCGACCCAGAACGCCGTCCCCGCCGCGCCGCCCCAGTTGAACTCGCCGACACTGCCCGGATACGGCGACATGCCGGGCTGCGTCCGGACTGCGACCGTGAGCCCAAAGCCATAACCCGGCCCCGGCGCAAAGTTGGGGCCTTGCGAGAGCGCCGGGCCGAGGTGGTCGGAGCCCATCAGCTCCACAGTCTTGCGTGACAGCAGGCGGGTCCCGTCTAACTCGCCGCCATTCGCAAGCATGAGTGCGAACCGCATGTAGTCGGACGCGGTCGAGAGCAGCCCCTCGCCGCCGCCCAGGAAGATGCGCGGCTTGGTGACGTCGGTCAGCTTCGCCGTTTCGCCCGTGTCGGGATCGGGGCCGGGCTGGGCGACGCGGTCGAGCTTTTCCTTCGGCACGTTGAAGAACGTGTCGGTCATGCCCAGCGGCTTGAAGATACGCTCGTCGAAGAAGACGTCCGCGCGCTGCTTGGATACGACTTCGACCAGCGCGAGAAGCACGTCGATGGAGCGACCGTACTCCCAACTGGTGCCGGGCTGGAACATCAGCGGCAGCTTGCCGAGTGCTTCCACCAGCTCTTGATCGGTCATGCGGACCGAAAGCGGCTCGCCCTCCGTACCAGCCAGTTGGATACCAAGCCCGGCCTTCGTCATCGCCTGCTCAGCCGCCGAGGCACCGGCGCCGTAGGTGATGCCGGACGTGTGCCGCATCAGGTCCTGGATGGTGATTTCACGGTTTGCCGGCACCGTGCTGGTGACCCGGCGCCCTTGTGCATCGACTGTTTCTACCATCACCTTCGGGCTCTTCAGCGCCGGAAGATACTTGGAGACGGGATCGCTGAGCCGGAGCTTGCCTTCTTCGAGCAGCATCAGAACTGCAACACCGGTGACCGGCTTGGTCATCGAATACATGCGGAAGATGCTGTCCTTCTGCATGGGCGTGCCGCTGGCGGGGTCACGGACACCGAAAGCCTCGTGGTAGATCACCTTGCCGCGGCGAGCGACCATGACTACGGCGCCCGGCAGGCGCTTGGCATCTGTGTCGGCTTTGAAGAACTGAGTGATCCGGTCCAGGCGGCCCATGCCGACCTCGGACGGCGCTGCGGTAGGCAGGTCGGCGGCAAACGCCGCCGAGGCCAAGACCAGGCACGTGGATGCCGCCAGCAGAATACGTCTCATGGAACCTCCCGCATTGTCGCGCCGTCGCCGCGGCACGTTCGGAGCCACGATAACACTCGCGTCCGATCGGGCAATGTCGCGTCGCCAACCACCTTGCGCTGGTTGGAGTTCAGCACGCTTCGTGCGGGAGAACCCAGGTAGAGATGGCACCTTTCCCGGCAGTTGTGCCGTGGGAGGCTGATTGTGGCGATCATTTCTACAAGCAAGCGCGAGTTCGATCAGTTTGAGGTGCTGCTGCATGTGCATTAACAGTAAACTTCGGCGCTGATCAGCGACATACCACATTGTAAATGCGCGATACTCCTGGATTCCCGGGCCGCGCTGATTCACAGTCCCGGCGGCTTACTCAGCCCAAAACCGCCGTCAAGATAGAGATTCAGAGGAGAGAGGGCCAACACGGGCGGGGACTTGAGCAAGCTACCAAGAAGAATGCTGTCCATCAGTACGAAATGGGCAAGCAGGCTGCCCCAGGTTTTGACACTTTCAACGGTCGCCCTGTCCTTTGCTGCCGTGGTGTTGCCTCCCGAAACCCCGTAAGCCTTGCCACCAAGGGGACCCGCTATCGGGTTCAACTGTCCAGCCCAATGAAGGGGCGGAGTTTGGGTTCGGGAGACAGACGCGATGCGGCTACAGGACTGCCACAACTTCCACGACTTCCGGCGCATGGCCCAACGCCGCCTGCCAGGCCCGATCTTCAACTACATCGATGGCGCCGCGGACGATGAGGTCACCTACCGCCGCAACACCACCGCCTTTGAGGAATGCGACCTGGTCCCCAGCGTGCTGCAGGGTGTGCGGACCGTGGACCTGTCCACCACCGTGTTGGGCCAGAAGCTGGATCTGCCCTTCTATTGCTCTCCCACCGCGTTGCAGCGATTGTTCCACCACGATGGCGAGCGTGCAGTTGCGGCGGCGGCGGCGAAGTACGGCACCATGTTCGGCGTGTCCTCGTTGGGCAACACAAGCCTGGAGGAAGCGCGTCGCATCAGCAGCGGCCCGCAGATCTACCAGTTCTACTTCCACAAGGACCGCAGCCTGAACCGCGAGATGATGGCGCGCGCCAAGCAAGCCGGCGTGCAGGTGATGATGCTGACGGTGGACAGCATCACCGGCGGCAACCGCGAGCGCGACAAGCGCACCGGCTTTGCCATCCCGTTCCGGCTGAACGTAGCCGGTATTTCGCAGTTCGCGATCAAGCCATCTTGGGCGCTGAACTACTTCCGCCAGGGCGCCTTCCGGCTGCCGCAGCTGGAGAACCACGTCGACATGGGGCGCGGCGCCATGTCGATCAGCCACTACTTCACCGAGATGCTCGACCCGGCGCTCGCTTGGGACGACGTGGCCGCG
>CAXTDP010000542.1:0-1859 GCA_964242295.1 uncultured Acetobacteraceae bacterium
GCGCGCCATGACCGTGCTTGCTCCAGCAATGGAAGCGGGTGTCGCCCAGGTCCAGATAGCCGGGGCAGGTGATGCGATCCCCTGGGGCGATGGTCTTGGCCTCCAGGCCGGCCATGCCCACCACCATCTTGAAGGTGCTGCCCGGCGCATACAGGCCGCTCGCCGCCTTGTTGATGAGCGGCGCCTTGCGGTTGTTGGTCCAGGCGACCCACTGCGCCTGGCTGACGCCGGAGTTGAACAGGCTGGGGTCGAAGGAGGGGGTGGTGGTCATCGCCAGCACCTCGCCGTTGCGGCAGTCCATCACCACGGCCGACGCGCTCTCGTCGCCCAGGCGGCGCAGCACCGCGTTCTGCAGGCCCACGTCTATCGTCAGGCCCAGGTCCTGGCCCGGCGTGCCTTCCTGCCTGTCCAGCTCGCGGATCATGCGGCCGACCGAGTTCACTTCCATCTGGATGGCGCCCGCGCGCCCGCGCAGCTTCAGGTCCTGCGCCTTTTCCATGCCGTTGCGGCCAATGCGTATGCCGGGCAGGGCGAGCATCGGGTCGTCGCCCATGTCCGCCTCGCTCGGCGGCGCCACGTAGCCGACCACATGCGCCAGCGCCGGCCCCTCCGGATACAGGCGGCTGGTGCCGACGTCCACGAAGACGCCGGGCAGGTCGGGGGCGTTGACCTCGATGCGCGCCATCTCCTCCCAGGTCAGGAACTCGCGCACCACCAGGGGAATGAAGCGGCGGCGGCGGCGCAGCTCGCGCTCTATACGTGCGCGCTCGTGGTCGGCCAGCGGCACGACGCGGGCGAAGGTGTCCAGCGTGGCGTCCACGTCGTCCGTCTGCTCCGCCGTCAGCAGCGCCCGCCAGTTCAGCCGGTTCCCGCCGACCACGGCGCCGAAGCGGTCCAGGATGCGCCCACGCGGCGGCGCGATCAGCCGCGCGCTGATGCGGTTGCTTTCGGCGAGGGTGGAGTAGCGCTCGCCCTCCACGACCTGCACCTGATACAGCTTGGCCGCCAGCACGCCGAGCACGCCGACCTGGCCGGCGCCCATCAGCAGGGCACGGCGGGTGAACACGCCGGTGCGCTTGTTCTCCTTCTTGAACTGGCTCATCGCTGCAGCGCCCCGGCCCGAAGCGCCCCCACCTGAAGCACAACGTCATTGCGAGCCGCTTGCAGCGTGGCAAACCAGGGGCCGCCAGGACAGCGCCCAGCCCTGGCAGCCAGGGGATTGCCCCGGCGCAGCGCGCCTCGCGATGACGGGTGGGGAGGGCACCGTGCCACCTACGCCTGCTCCGGATTGGCCAGGCCGCGGTGGGCGCGGATGAACCAGGTCGCCAGCAACGGATACAGCCCGGCGGTCAGCGCGAACTGGAACAGCGCCGAGCCGCCGGGCAGCAGGCGGAAGGTCAGCAGGCCCGTCAGCAGCCACTCCAGCGCCGCCGCCCCGGCAGCCACGGCGATGAAGGCCAGCCACACCAGCAGGAACCCTTGCTGCGTCAAGGTCCGGCGCCAGCGCACCGCCAGGCCGTGCGCGATGAGCAGGACCAGTACGTTGATGCCCGGCGGCTCCAGCCCCAGCAGGTCGGACAGCAGCCCCAACGCGAACACCGCGGGCGGCGGCATGGAGGCCGGGCGGAACACGGACCAGAAGAACACGCAGGCCAGCGCCGCCGCCGGCTGAAGCTGCGCCTGGCCCGGCACGCGCAAGGGTGCCGCCAGCATCAGCAGCAGCAGCGCCGTGACCGCGGCCGGAAAGGCGGCGCGCGACGCCGCATCCAGTTGCCGCCACAGCGTCTGGCGCGGGCGTATGCCTGGGGTGCGATGCGGACTCACGCCATCACCGCCGCCGGTCCGCGGCCCGGCTGTCC
>CAXTDP010000542.1:1869-4368 GCA_964242295.1 uncultured Acetobacteraceae bacterium
GGGGCGGGCCGCGGACTCCGGCGGTGTCACGCCGCGCAGGCCGTAATCGAAGATGCGGACGATCTCCAACTGATCGAGCTTCGCCGCCGGCGCCACCTCGGCGGCGTTGCTGGCGCTGTAATGCACGACGCCCACCGGCAGACCCGCCGGAAAGGCGCCGGCCTCGGCCGAGGTCACGACACGCTCCCCCTCGACCGGCATCACCCCCTCCGGCCAATGGACCAGGCGCGGGCGGGCATTGTTCGTGCCTTCCAGGATGGCGCGGGCGCGGCTGCCCTCCAGGGTCACCGGGATGCGGCTGTTCATGTCGGTGATCAGCAGCACGCGGGCGCTGCGGTTGCCCAGCTCGGTGATGCGCCCGACCAGGCCGCTCTCATCCAGCGCGATCTGCCCCTTGGTCAGGCCATGGTTCGGGCCGACCGACAGCAGCACGGCCCGGGCATAAACGCCGCCGGCGTCGGCGACGACCCGGGCGGTGACGTAGGACGGCGCCGGGTCAGGTATCCAGCGCAAGTTGGCCTTGAGCTGCGTGTTCTCTGCATCCAGCGCCTGGGCGACGGCATGCCAGCGGCGGAGCTGCTCGTTTTCCGCCTTCAAGCGCGCATTCTCGGCGCGCACGTCCACCAGGTCCCCGGCACCGGCGGCCATGCGGTAAACCGTCGCGACCGGTTCGGTCACGACGGCGAAGATCGGCGCCAGCGCGTCGGCCAGCGCCATGCGGCAGCGCTCCGTCAGGCCCGCGTCGGCCTCGCCCAGCAGCATCAGGCCGAGCGAGGCGGCAATCAGCACCGGCAGGGTCAGCCGGGCCAGCGCCTGGCGGACGGGGATGGACAGCCGGATCACCTCTGCACACCCCCCTGTATCGGCCGATTCCTAGTACATGGAAGTGAGTACGTTGCGGAGGCGCTTCATCTCCTCCAGCGCACGCCCAGTCCCCAGCGCCACGCAACTCAACGGATTCTCCGCCACGACCACAGGCAGGCCGGTCGCCTCACGCAGCACCTGGTCCAGACGATATAGGAGCGCGCCGCCGCCTGTAAGTACGATTCCCTTGTCCACGATGTCGGCGGCCAACTCCGGCGGCGTGTTCTCCAGCGCGACCTTCACTGCCTCGACGATGGCGCTGACCGGCTCGGCCAGGCTTTCGCTGATCTGGCGCTGGCCGACCAGGATTTCGCGCGGGACACCGTGCATCAGGTCGCGGCCCTTCACCTCGCGCCACGGGCCGTCGTCCACGTCTTGCGACGGAGTGGCGGCGCCGATGTCCATCTTGATCCGCTCGGCCGAGCTTTCGCCGATCAGCAGGTTATGCGTGCGGCGGATGTAGCTGATGATCGCCTCGTCCATCTTGTCGCCGCCGACGCGGACGCTGCGGGCATAGACGATGCCGCCGAGCGAGATCACCGCGACCTCCGTCGTGCCGCCGCCCACGTCCACGATCAGGCTGCCCGACGGCTCCGTCACCGGCAGCCCGGCGCCGATGGCGGCAGCCATCGTCTCCTCGATCAACAGCACCTTGCGTGCGCCGGCGCTTTCGGCGGATTCCTGGATCGCCCGGCGCTCGACGGCGGTGGAGCCGCTGGGAACGCAGACGATGATGAGCGGGCTGGCGAAGCTGCGGCGGTTGTGCACCTTGCGGATGAAGTGCTTGATCATTTCCTCCGCCACTTCGAAGTCGGCGATCACGCCGTCGCGCAGCGGGCGTATGGCGCTGATGTTGCTGGGCGTGCGGCCAAGCATCATCTTCGCCTCCTCGCCCACCGCGAGCACCTGCTTCTTGCCGCGCACGTCGGCGATGGCGACCACGCTGGGCTCGGCGAGCACGATGCCGCGGCCCTTGACATAGACGAGCGTGTTGGCGGTCCCGAGGTCTATGGCCATGTCAGCCGACATCATCCCGAGCAAACGTCCGAACATGCTATTGAACCCCTGGGATGGCGGTCGAAGAAGGCTGGCGTATCGGGGTCGGCCGCCGCCTTGGGTGGCTTAGCCGTGGGCACGTCCGGCATCAAGGCCCGCCGTCCGGCAGCGGAACGCCTCGGTCAAGTATTCGTGAGTCCAAAGATTGCCACGATTCGGACACGTACCGAACACAGCCATAGGCGTTAGTGCCTCAATACATGATTGCGGAGAACAAACCTATGCGAATGATTGCGGGTGCTGCCCTGCTTGTTGGGGGGACCCTGGTGCTTTCGGCCTGCGGGGAAACGCCGGGCACCCGGGCCGTTACTGGTGGAGTACTGGGCGCCGGCACGGGAGCCGCAGTCTCCGGCATCGCTGGCGGCAATGCCGGCACGGGCGCACTGATTGGCGGCGGCCTCGGCGCAGTGGGCGGGGCAGTCACCGCGCCGCGGCGCTACTGAAACACCTTGAGGACAAAAAACCATGAAAAAGATCGCATTGAGCCTGGCCCTGATTTCCGGCCTTGGCCTGTCCGCCTGCACCGATCCATATGATCCTGGTCAGCGCGCCCTGGGCGGCGCCGGCATTGGGGCGCTA
>CAXTDP010000543.1:0-4366 GCA_964242295.1 uncultured Acetobacteraceae bacterium
GCCCGCCGAGGCCGCCGGGCGCTACCCGCACGAGTTCAGCGGCGGCCAGCGCCAGCGCGTCGCCATCGCCCGCGCGATGGTGCTGCAACCGCGCCTGGTGGTGCTGGACGAGCCGACGAGCGCGCTGGACCGCTCGGTGCAGGCGGGGATCGTGGACCTGCTGCGCGGCCTGCAGGACCGGCACGGGCTGGCCTACCTATTCATCAGCCACGACCTGGCCGTGGTGCGGGCGCTGGCGCACCGGGTGATGGTGCTGCGCGCTGGCCGGGTGGTCGAGGAAGGGGAGGCAGCGGCAGTGTTTGCCGCGCCGCGCGATCCCTACACGGTGGCGCTCATGGCGGCGGCGTTTCCGGATGCGCCGGTGCCGGTGGCGGTTTCCGGCTGACCGCCCTCATCCCGCAAGTGGATCGTCAGCAGCGCCAGTATGGCCGCAACCGCGAATACCCCCATCGCCCCGAACGTCACGGCATAGCCCAGCTTGTCCGCCGAAAACCCCCACATCACCCCCGCCAGCGAGGCCCCCCCGGCCTGCAAGGTCCCCATCCCGCCCAGCGCCGTTTGCGTCCGCCCGGTGCCATAGGTCAGGTCCGCCACCGCCACCGGTGCCGCCACGCTGAACAACGCCGCCGCCAAGCCATCCAGCACCTGCACCGGCACCAGCCACCAGTTCTCCGACGCGAACGCCGCCAGCGCGCACCGTGCCGCCACGATGCCGCACGCCGTGATCAGCAGCCAACGCCGTCCCACCCGGTCCGACAGGCGCCCGGCCATCAGGGCCACCGGCACCATCGTCAACTGCGCCACGATCAAGCCAGCCGACACCCAGCTCGTCGCGTTGTGGCTGCCCTGCGCCACCAGGCGCTGGCCCAACAAGGGCAGCATGGCCGAGTTCGCCAACTGGAACAGCCCCACCACCGCCAGAAGCACCAGCAGCCGCCGGTTCTTGAACAGGCCGCGGGTCGCGCCGCGCTTCGCGCCCTTCTCCCGCCGGCTGCGCCCACGCATCCGGTCGGCGTCCACGGCAGTGGCGTCCATCAGATGGACCATCACCAGCGTCGCCGCGGCCATGACCACCAGCACCGCGACAGGCGCTGTCGGCCCGATCATCCACGCCGCCACCCCGACCAGCCCGGCCGCCGCCACGTTGCCCGCGTGGTTCGCCGCCTCGTTCGTGCCTTGCTGGCGCGGGTAGCCCGTCTTGCCCACCACCGCGAGCGTCAGGCCGCTGATGCTCGGGCTGCCCAGCGCGCCGCCGCCGGCCACGATCACCTGCGCCAGCAGCACCAGCCAGAACGCCCGCGCCGGCAGCAGCAGCAACACGCCGCCGACGATGATGCCGCACGCAACCGCCAGCAGCAGCCGCGGCCGGGCCACCCGATCCACCAGCGCCCCTGCCGGCCCCGCCAGCAACGCCCCTGCCAGCGACCCGGCGGCGATCACGGTGCCGATTTCCGCCGGGTTCCAATGCGCGGCTTGGGCCAGCCAGGTGGACAGGAATGCGCCCAGGCCACCGCCGACGTCGGCCATGAAGAAGTTGACGGCTGGCAGAGCGAGATTTGCCTTCATGGAAGGCGGCAACGGGTGCGCCACAGGCCAGTTCCGGTGCAAAGCGGGTGTCGCGCAGAGTTGCCTTCGCCGGGAACGGGGCTAGGTTGGCGGCGCAACGCACATGGGGCAGGCCGACATGGGACCGACCAGACGCAACATGCTTGGCGGAGCCGCCGCCGTACTCGCCACGGGTGCCGCGCCACGCGGCTGGATGTCCCGGGCTGGGGCGCAGACACCGCCGACTGGGCTGCACAGCCTGCCGCCGCTGCCTTATGCGCCCGAGGCGAACGAGCCGCACATAGACGCCGAGACCATGATGATCCACCACGACCGGCACCACGCCGCCTATGTCGCCAACCTGAACGCCGCATTGAAGGACCAGGGGGCGCTCGCGGCGCTGCCGGTGCAGGACCTGCTGGCCCGGCTGACGGAAACGCCGGAGGCGGTCCGCATGGCGCTGCGCAACAACGCCGGGGGACACGCCAACCACACGATGTTCTGGAGCATCATGGGCGGCAAGGGTGGGGCTCCGACCGGCCCGCTGCTGGCGGCGGTGGACCGGGACTTCGGCGGCATGGACGCGATGCGTGCGGCGTTCAACCGGATGGGCCTGGCGCAGTTCGGCTCGGGCTGGGTGTTCGTGACCGTGGACCGGGATGGCAAGCTGGCATTGCAGGCGCGGCCGAACCAGGACACGCCGCTGATAGAGGGCGGCCGGGTGCTGCTGGGCAACGACGTGTGGGAGCACGCCTATTACCTGAAGTATCAGAACCGCCGGGCGGACTACCTCCAGGCCTGGTGGAACGTGGTGAACTGGGACGCAGTGGCGGCCCGCTATCAGGCGGCGCAGGCGGGAACGCTGGGGGTATAGCGGCTGGCGCCACCGGCTGCGGCGACCGAACGCGGTCGTTGGCCTCGCTTCCGTCGCACGATGCGAACGCATTACGCGGCCGGAGCTGCTGGACTGCGCCGCGGCCTGTTCCGGCAGGAGTGCAAGGGCCGGACACTCCGCGGACACCTGGGCCTCAAGCGCCCGGCGTGGCGGGCGGATGGACCAGGGGGGCCAGTGCTGCCCGACCTGCGGAACTGATGCGCCGGGTGTCACGCCTGCCACGCGCCACCCAGGCAGCCGGCTTCGTCATGCCAGCGCTGGCCCTGGTTGGCTGATCGGAGTACTTTGGGCGTGAACTGACGGGCGCGGCCTCCAGCCGTCCGCCCAGCCAACCCAACTCGCACGACGCCCCGCCCGGCTCAGCGCAGCGCAGAAGGACGCAGGATGGCACCGCCCCCCAACACCGCCGAGGCACCCGCAGCCACCCCCGACGCCCGGTCCTGGATGGAGCGCCTGTGGTCCTCCATCGCCGACCGTGGCCGCTCCCATGCCAGCGCCCTGCGCCCTGGCGCGCCCGTGGCGCCGCTCGACCGTACCCGCGGCCTGGCCGACGCGCTGCTGTCCGAACGCGGCGAAGCGTCCGGCGCCGCCGTCGCGCGGGAGCTGATGGCCTGCCTGCGCACCCTGGCGACAGAAGACCGGCTGGCCTTCTACCGCTACGTGTCCGAGGGCTTCCTCCCCGCCGAGGCCCCGCTGCGCGCCGCCGCCCAGGCCTACCTCGACGACCCCACCCCGAGCCGCGCCGCCGCCCTCGCCGACGCCGCCGAGCCGTCCCGCCAGGAACTGCTGCGCCGCATGAACATGGCGCCCGGAGGCACCGCTGCGCTGGTTGAGCTGCGCAAGGACCTGCTGGCCCAGGGCCGCGGCGACTCCGCCCTGCATCCGCTGGACGCCGACATGCGCCACCTGTTCGCCTCCTGGTTCAACCGAGGCTTCCTCGACCTGCGCCGCATTGACTGGCAAACGCCGGCCGCCGTGCTGGAAAAGCTGATCGCCTACGAAGCGGTGCACGAGATCGAGGGCTGGGATGACCTGCGCCGCCGCCTCGCGCCGGATCGCCGCTGCTTCGGCTTCTTCCACCCGGCCCTGCCCGGCGAGCCGCTGATCTTTGTCGAGGTGGCGCTCACCACCGGCCTGGCCACCGCCATCCAGCCCCTGCTGGCCCGCGAAGGCGAGGAGCAGGCCCAGCGCGACTGCGTGGCGGCGGCGGACACTGCCATCTTCTACTCGATCTCCAACTGCCAGGACGGGCTGCGCGGCGTGTCGTTCGGCAACTTCCTCATCAAGCAGGTGGTGGAGGAGCTGCAGGCGGAGCTACCGGGGATCACCCGGTTCTCCACCCTGTCGCCGGTGCCGGGCTTCCGCCGCTGGCTGCGCGGGCGGCTGGGCGCGGAGGACCGGGCCGGGCTGCTGCGCGATGCCGACGCCCAGGCGCTGCGGACGGCGGATGACGGGACGGAGGACGCCGCCGAAGCATTGCAGCACCTGCTGGAACGGGAAAACTGGCCCGGCGATCCCGCAATCGCCGGGGTGCTGGAGCAGGTGCTGCCGCGCCTGTGCACGCTGTATCTCACGACGCCCACGGCGGGCGGGCGGCCCGGCGATCCCGTCGCCCGCTTCCACCTCGGCAACGGCGCGCGGCTGGAGCGGGTGAACTGGCTCGGCAACACCGCGCCGCGCGGCATGGCGGAGTCGTATGGGATGATGGTCAACTACCTGTATGACCCGGCGCAGATCGAGGCCAACCACGAGGCGTTCGTGCGCGGCACGATCGTGCGGTCGCCGGCGGTGGATGCGCTGCTCGGCGCACCGTCCGCGTCGGAAGGCAGCCCGGCCCGGCGGAACCGCAAGGACACCCCGGCAGCCGCGCCCGCACCCGCCAAGACCTAGAACCGGCCCTGACTGGAATCCGGCGGCGCGGGGCGG
>CAXTDP010000544.1:0-4362 GCA_964242295.1 uncultured Acetobacteraceae bacterium
ACCTCCGGCCTCTTGCTCCCGAAGCAAGCGTACTACCAGGCTGTACTACGCCCCGACTGTTGCGGCGGTATAGCCCTGGCTAGGTCGGGGAGCAAGCGGCCTATGTGCCTTCGTCCGCCGCAATCCCGCGTGTCGGGATGGCAAGCCGGCCGTCACCCGATGAACCGCACTGAAGCGGTTCGACCGAGTGCCGTAACGCCCCATTCCGTTCACGCATTCGCTGCAATGACCGGGACCGGCCGGACATTGGGGTCGGGGAACCGCCCCATTTCGGCGGATAACCCCCACCGGTTGATCTTCTGTCCTGCACCCCGCACAATGCTGGTCATTGCGGGGTGCATCCCGCTGCTATGGGGAACAAGTGATGAAGCGTCTTACCTTACAGGCTGCCGGCCTCGCGCTGGCGGGCCTCTTCGCCACGGCAGCGCCGTCGCTGGCCCAAGGCACCGGCTCGGCTACGATGGACAGCATCAAGTCCAAAGGGCAGCTCGCCTGCGGCGTGTCCACCGGCGTCGCCGGGTTCTCGCTGGCGGACAGCAAGGGCGTGACTCAGGGCATTGACGCCGATACCTGCCGCGCCGTGGCCGCCGCCGTGCTAGGCGACGCGGGCAAGGTGCGCTTCGTTCCGACCACCACCACCAACCGCTTCACCGCGCTGCAATCCGGTGAGATTGACCTGCTGGTGCGCGAAACGACGTGGACCCTAGGGCGCGAGGGCAACCTGGGCCTGCTGTTCGCCGGCATAAACTTCTATGACGGCACCGGCTTCATGGTGAAGTCTTCTGCCGGCGTGAAGTCGGCCAAAGATCTGAATGGCGCCACCATCTGCGTCCAGCCTGGCACCAGCACGGAGTTGGCCATCGCCGACTACTTCCGGCTGAACAACCTGAAGTTCACCCCGGTGCTGATCCAGGACCTGGCCGAGATCCAGAACGCCTACCTGTCCGGCCGCTGCGACAGCTACTCGACCGATGCGTCGGGCCTGGCGTCGTTCCGCTTTCAGCAGGGAGCCAAGGCCAGCGAGCATGTCCTGCTGCCCGAGATCATCAGCAAGGAGCCGCTGGGCATGATGGTCAGGAAGGGCGACGACAAATTCTTCGATATCGTGCGCTGGACCCTGTACGCCATGCTGCAGGCCGAGGAAAGCGGCGTGACCAGCAAGAACGTGGACGAGATGGCAGCCAAATCCACCAACCCCGACATCCGCCGCCTGCTCGGCGCCGAGGGCGACCTGGGCAAGGCGCTGGGCGTGGACAACAAGTGGGTCGTGACCGTCGTCAAGCAGGTCGGCAACTACGGCGAGATGTTCGACCGGACCATCGGGCCGCTGGGGATCCCGCGCGGCATCAACAACCTGTGGAACAAGGGTGGGCTGCACTACCCGCCGCCGATCCGCTAACGCCAGTCGCTAGGGCGGATCCGGGGCACATCGTGCCCTGGCCTGCCTACGAATTAGGCCACCCCGTCCTGGGGCGGCCTAATTCGTTCATCTTATTGTCACGCTTAGATTGATCTGCGCTCAGGTTTGGCTGCAAATAGTCCCATGCAGGGGTGGCATGGCTTGGCCGCCTGAGCCGCATGACGCCAGGCCGGTAGCGATGCCGGCGCCAACAGGGATCACCGATGTCCGGAGCCGCCGCAGACCCCCGCCTGGTCCCCAGCCGCGTGGCGCCCCGCAAGGCGCTGCAACTCAATTGGTCGGACCCACGGTTCCGCAACATCGTGTGGCAGGTCGTGATCCTGGGTACGCTTGCGGCCATCGTCTGGTATCTCGTGCACAACACGCAGCAGAACCTGGCGGCACGGCGCATCGCCACCGGGTTCGCCTTTCTCGGCCGCAACGCCGGCATTCCGATCGGCGAACACCTGATAGACTATGATTCCGCAACCGACACCTTCGGGCGCGCCCTGGTGATCGGCGTGCTGAACACGCTCAAGGTCGCTGTGGTGGGCGTCGTGCTGGCGACGATCTGGGGCACGCTGGTCGGCATCGCGCGCTTGTCCAAGAACTGGCTGCTCGCCAGGCTGGCCGCGATCTATGTCGAGGTGCTGCGGGACATCCCGGTGCTGCTGCAACTGTTCTTCTGGTATGGCCTGCTGCAAACGCTTCCCAGCCCGAGGCAGAGCTTCCACCCCCTGCCAGGCGTGTTCCTGTCCAACCGCGGCATCAAGGTGCCGGTTGTGGAGTGGGTGGACGCCTACTGGTGGGTCCTGGCGGCGTTCGCCCTGGGCATCGCCGGGACTGTGGCCTGGTCCCGCGCTGCAGCGCGCAAGCAGGCGGCGACTGGCGTGCGCCCAGCGGTGTGGCCGGCGGCAATCGCCCTGCTGGTCGGGCTGCCGGGTGTCGTGTGGGCGCTGCTGGGTGCGCCGTTCACGCCGGAAGTGCCGGAACTGCGCGGCTTCAACTTTGCAGGCGGCGCGACGCTCAGCCCCGAATACGGCGCGCTGACTCTCGGGTTGACGCTCTATACCGCGGCCTACGTGGCGGAGATCGTCCGGTCCGGCATTCTTGCGGTTCCCACGGGGCAATGGGAGGCGGCTGGGGCGCTCGGCCTGCGGCCCGGCAAGGTGCTGCGCCAGGTCGTGCTGCCCCAGGCGTTGCGCGTCATCATCCCGCCGATGACCAGCCAATACCTGAACCTGACCAAGAACAGTTCGCTTGCAGTCGCGATCGGCTACCAAGACGTGACCAGTATCGCCAACACGACGCTGAACCAGACGGGGCAGGCGGTCGAGGGGATTGCCGTCATCATGGCGGTCTATCTCACCATCAGCCTGGCGATCAGCTTCCTGATGAACCGCTATAACGCCCGCAAGGCCCTGGTGGAGCGCTAGTACCATGTCCGAAGTCACAGCCCGCGTGTCCCAAGCGGCTGGAGAGCCAGTGTCCTCCATCGCCGGCGTGGCTGCGGCCCCTATTGCACGGCGGGCGCCGGCAGGCGCCGGCTTCACCCCGATCGCCTGGGCCCGGGCCAACCTGTTCAACTCGTGGCTGTCCGGGGCGGTCACGATCCTGCTGGCCTACCTGATCGTGCGCTGGGCCGTAGGCTTCGTGAACTGGGGCCTGATCCATGCGGTCTGGAGCGTACCGGAGAACGCGGCCGGGGGATTGGACCCGACGCCGTGCCGGGAGGCGCAGGGCGTCGGCGCATGCTGGGCGATGGTGGGGGACAAGTATCGCTTCACGCTGTTCGGCTACTTTCCCTACGACGAGCAGTGGCGGCCGGCCGCCGTCGTGCTGCTGTTCCTGGGGCTGTTTGGGGTATCTGCCATGCGCCGGTTCTGGCGCAAGGAGTTGGTGCTGATCTGGGCCGCGACGCTCACCGCCATCGGCGTGCTGATGTGGGGCGGCGTGTTTGGGCTGACCTATGTGCCGCAGGAGCGGTGGGGCGGACTGCCGATCACCTTGATCCTCAGCACCTTCGGCCTGGCCCTCGGCTTCCCGTTGGCGGTCGCGGTGGCGCTTGGCCGGCGCAGCACGCAAATGCCGGCAGTACGGATGCTGTGTGTGGTGTATGTCGAGCTGGTCCGCGGCGTGCCGCTGATCACCGTGCTGTTCATGGCCAGCGTGATGTTCCCGCTGTTCATGCCGGCAGGCATCAACCCGGACAAGCTGCTGCGGGCGCAGGTGGCGTTCATCCTGTTTGCCGCTGCCTACCTGGCCGAGGTGATACGCGGCGGCCTGCAGGCGCTGCCCAAGGGACAATACGAGGCGGCCGATGCGCTGGGCCTCTCCTATTGGAAGAAGACTGGGCTGATCGTGCTGCCGCAGGCGCTGCGGCTGGTGATCCCACCGCTGGTGAACACCTTCATCGGCTTCTTCAAGGATACGTCGCTGGTGCTCATCATCGGCATCTTCGACCTGCTGCTGTCGGGCAAGACGGCCATCACCGACCCGATCTGGCAGGCCTACAGCACCGAGATGTATCTCGTGCTCGCCGCCATCTATTTCTGCTTCTGCTTCGTCATGGCGCGCTACAGCCGCGGCTTGGAGCAGGAGTTCAGCCGGACCGTCCGCCGCTGACGCGGCCCGTTCAACAGGGGACACCAACCATGAGCCAAGCCGCGACGATGGACCGCCCGGTGGCGGAGGGCAGCAACCAACCGGCGATCCTGCTGGACAAGGTCAACAAGTGGTACGGCGCCATGCACGTGCTGCGGGACATCAGCCTGACCGTCGGCCACCGCGAGAAGGTGGTGGTGTGCGGACCTTCCGGCTCCGGCAAGAGCACGATGATCCGCTGCATCAACCGCCTGGAGTCGCACCAGGAGGGCCGCATCGTCGTGGACGGGACGGAGTTGACCGACGACCTGCGGGCGCTGGACACCATCCGGCGCGAGGTCGGCATGGTGTTCCAGTCG
>CAXTDP010000545.1:0-4353 GCA_964242295.1 uncultured Acetobacteraceae bacterium
CGCCGCGTGAGCGCCGTCGAAATGGGGCCACTTCTTCCGGCGAGGTGTACTAGCCCATTCGGCGCAGGAGATCGCCACCGCGGGCCTGCCGCTGTTCTACGCGGCGACGGAGCGCATCGTGCTGCCGCCGCGCGCGTGCGGGTCCGTGTGCCTTCTCGTGCGTGGCATGGCATACGAGATCGCGTCGGAGTTCGACACGCTGTCCAGCCCTGGACAGCTTGATGGCAATCGGGAGTCCGCTTCCAACCCCAAGCGCCTGTTGCAACGGGCTGCGGTCAAGCACATCTCTGACCGGCTTGCCGAGGTCATCGGTCCCTACGCCGAGGTAGCGGTCCGGCGCGCAGCCGGGGAGGTCGCCGGCTGCGCCGAGATTTGCGCGAAGATTGCGGACGAGATTGCCGACCCCGTGCTGCGGCGCGCCTTCCTCGCCGAAGCCAGCACGCCTGAAGAGCGCCGTCACGGACCCGGCCTCGTGTTCCGCCTACGGCGCGACGCGGCTGGCAACTTCGTCCCAGACCCCTTGCTCCGCGCCGCCGAGGCTTGCGCCCTCGTCGCAATCCCACCCGGGATGCTTGCGGCCGACGCTCCATGAATGACATGGCTCGAAGGGTGCGGCTCCTGCGGCACCAAGGCCACGCCTTGCATGGGAATTTTGGTGCCCAAGCGGTTTTGGCGGGATTGGCTGCCGTTATCGGCTGAGACTGACCCGATGCGGGACGTGGCGGAGGAGGCCCGGGCTTACAGCCGGACGAGGACTGCTTCTACACCGTCGCCATCCCCCGGAACACCGTGACCGCCCCGCCGCCCACCCCGGCCCGCACGCCATCCGCCGCCCGGCTGGCGTGGGCGTGCAGCAGGCTCGGGCGCCCCATCTCGACCCCTTGATGGATCGTCAGCCGGTGCGCGTCGCCGCCCCCGGCGTGCAGCAGCAGCGCGGCCAGGGCACAGGCGGCGCTGCCGGTGGCCGGATCCTCCGGGATGCCGGCCAAGGGCGCGAACATCCGGGCGCGCACCACGTCGCCGTCCCGGCTGTAGGCCAGCAGGCTGAACCCGCCCTCCCGCGACGGCGCCGCCGCCATCGCCCGGCGGAAGGCGCCGGTGTCCGTGGCGACCGCGCCCAGCGCATCCGGCGCGACCTCGGCGATGGCGAACCCCAGCCCGCAGCTTGCCACCACCGGCCGGTGCGTGCCCGTCAACACCTGGTCCGGACGCAGCCCGAGGCAGGCGGCAGCCAGGTCCGCCGGCACCTCCGCGCCGAGCTGCAGGGGCTGCGGCGCTTCCAAGGTCGCCATCGCCTCGCCGTTCCCGCCAGTCAGGGCGATGCGGACCAGGCCCGCCAGCTCCTCGAACACCATCGCGGCCGGCGGCGCATCCATCCGGGCGGCCAGCACCAGCGCCGTGCCAACGTTCGGATGCCCGGCGAAGGGGATTTCCGCCGTGGGCACGAAGATGCGGACCCGGGCGGTGTGCGAGGGGTCGTCGGGCGGCAGGACGAAGGTAGTCTCGCTGTAGTTCCACTCCCGCGCCAGGGCCTGCATCTGCTCCGTGGTCAGGCCGCGCGCATCGGGGAACACGGCCAGCGGGTTGCCGCCGAAGCGCCGGTTGGTGAACACGTCCGTGGTGACGAACTCATAACCAGGCATGGTTACATCTCCAGCCAGCGGCGGACGGCGTCGCGCAGGAACGCCTGGTCGGCCTGGCTCTGCACCGGGTTGCCGGCGCGGTGGCCCCAAACCGAGGGGATGGGGCGCAGCTCGGCATGGGCGAGATGCGGCAACTCCGCCACGTTGTCGGCGACGCGGAAATAAAGGTCGGTCTCGCCGGGCAGCAGCAGCACCCGCGCACGTATGGCGCGCAGCGCTGCCGGCAGGTCGCCGCCGCCGCTGATGTCGGCGGCGTGCCAGGTCTTCAACTGCGCATACAGGTTGGCGGCCTGCTTGTTGTCGTAGCGGCGCTCCCAGCCCTCCACGAGGAAGGTTTCCAGATCCGGGGCGCCGAGCGCCGTGAGGTGCAGCCCGGCGCGGTAGAAATCCTGGCTCAGCGCCCATCCCGCGTAGATACGCGCGAAGGCGCGCAGGGCGGCGCGGGGTTCGGCGCCGAAGCGTCCGGCGCCCTGCCACTCCGGCGCGGCCTCCAGGGTCGCCATCAGGCTGGCCAGGAACACCTGGTTGTGGGTGGCGGTGCGGGACACTCCGCAGTTGACGACGATGCGCTCCACCCGGTCCGGGAACAGCGCGGCCCAGTGATAGGCTTGCAGCGCGCCCATGGACCAGCCGTAAACGCAGGCAAAGCGGGGAATGCCCCAGGCGTCCAGCAGGCGCGCCTGCCCCCGCACGTTGTCGGCAACCGTCACCAGTCCGGGGTAGTCGGCGGTGGTGCTGGGCGAGGTGCTGATGCCGTTGCCGAACTGGTCCACCTGGATGATGAACCAGCGCGTGGGGTCGAGGATGCCATCCGGGCCGATCAGCCATTCCAGTTCCGGGTGCTGGGCGCCGTAGCTGGTGGGATACAGGATTGCGTTGTCGCGGGCCGGGGACAGCGTGCCGTGGGTTTTCCATCCGATCTGGGCGCCGGGCAGGGCGGCGCCGGAGTCCAGCGGCAGGTCGCCTGCGTCGAAGATGCCGCTGTCGGTTGGCCAATCCATGCTCGGGTCCTTGTCAGGGAGCGGCAAGCTAGCGGGGGAGGGGGCACACGGCCAGGGGCTGCCCTTCTCTGCTCCCTCTCCCTCCGGGAGAGGGCCGGGGTGAGGGAAGCCGCATAAGCCGCGTCGGCCCATCACAGGCCGGCACTGCTGTCGGCCGGTTCCGCGCTTGTCGTTTCCCTCACCCCAACCCTCTCCCGGAGGGAGAGGGAGCAGGAGGAAATCTGCTATGACGCGCCCAACCTAGGAGCCGCCCAATGGAACGTGTCGCCGACTATCCCCGCCCGCCCCGGCTGGAGCGCAGCCTGCGCCGGGTGCGGATCGTGCTGGGCGGGCAGGAGATCGTGGACACCGACGCGGCCTGGCGGGTGCTGGAAACCTACCATCCACCGTCCTACTACATCCCGGCCGCGGCGTTTGCGCCGGGCACGCTGCTGCCGTCGTCGGGCCGCGGCAGCGTGTGCGAGTGGAAGGGGCAGGCCGAATACTACACCGTCCAGGCCGGGGGCGCCGTGGCGCGGGATGCCGGCTGGGGCTACCCGCATCCCACCCCGGACTTTGCCGCCATCGCCGGGCACGTCGCGGTGTATGCCGGACGGATGGACGCCTGCTACGTCGGCGATGACCGGGTCGTGCCGCAGGAGGGCGGGTTCTACGGCGGCTGGATCACGCCGGAGCTGACCGGCCCGTTCAAGGGCGGTCCCGGCACCATGTTCTGGTAGCCGAACCCGGGGCGGCCCGGCTGCGTTGCCGCCTCCCAACCTGAAAGCGTCCCACCTTGTCCGGCACTACCCTCCTGATGCCGGCGCCTGCCGTGCAGTCGCGCTGGCGCCACGCCGCCGAGACCCTGCGCCTGGCCGGGCCGCTGGCGGTCGCGCAGTTGGCCGGCATGGCGATGGGCGTGACCGACACGGTGCTGCTCGGCACGCTGGGCGGCGACGCGCTGGCGGCCGGCGGGCTGGCGACCATGCTGTTCATCACCGTCACGATCATGCTGCAGGGGATGCTGACGGCAGTCAGCATCCTGGTGTCGCAGGAGCGCGGGGCCGGGCGGGACGACCTGGTGCCGGCGCCATACTGGGCCGGGCTGGCGATGGCGCTGCTGTTGTGCGTGCCGGCCTTCGTGGTGTTCAGCCTCACGGAGCCTCTTTTGCTGCTGGCCGGGCAGCCCCCTGCGTTGGCCCGGGACGCCGCGGCGTTCATGGGCGTGCTGCGCTGGGCGGCGCCGGGCGCGATGGTCGGCATCGGCATGATGCGCGCCTTCCTGCCGGCGATCGGGCAGGGGGCGGCGATGCTGTGGGCGGCGCTGGGCGCGACGGGGATCAACGCGGCGCTGTGCTGGGGGCTGATCCACGGAGCCTGGGGACTGCCGGCGCTCGGGATGCGCGGCCCGGCGCTGGCGACGGTGTTCGTGGAAACCGGGATGGGGCTGGTGCTGATGGCTTGGCTGCACGGGCACCCGGGGCTGCGCCGCTTCGTCGCCTGGCGGCGGCCCGGCCTGCCGCTGCTGCGGCGCATGGTCGTGCTGGGGCTGCCGGTGACGGGGACGTTTGCGGTGGAAACCGGGCTGTTCCTGGGCATCGGGCTGCTGGTGGGGCGGCTAGGGACGGCGCCGCTGGCAGCGCACCAGATCGCGCTCAGCATCACGTCGGTGTCGTTCATGGTGCCGCTGGCGGTGGCGCAGGCCGCCAACGTGCGGGTGGGCAACCGGG
>CAXTDP010000546.1:0-4352 GCA_964242295.1 uncultured Acetobacteraceae bacterium
GGCCTGGCGTCCGCCCGCCGTCCTCATGCGTGCCGCGCACGGCGAAGCGGCGGCCGATGGCCTGCTCCGGGAACGCCGCGTAGGTCCGCGCCAGCCAGCCATCCGCCTCGGTCGGCGCGCGGCCCAGTGGCGCCGTTACGCCGGTCAGCATCGCCGCCAAGGCCAGCGCGCCCTGCAGGGCGTCGTCGCCTGCGCCCACGTCGCGCACGCCCTCGATCCGCCAGATGCGGGCGTCCTCGTCGGCCAGGAAGAACCCGATCGTCTCGCATACGGTGCTCAGCGCGGACTCGTAGACCTCCAGTGCCGGCTCCGGCACCTCGACCGACAGCGTCTCCAACGGCCCTGCCCGGCGCTTCATGCCCGCCGCCTCGTGACGACAGAGCGCGTCCCGCCACACGGGACCAGTTCCTTCTCCCTCTCCCTTCGGGAGAGGGCCGGGGTGAGGCAAGGGCAGCGCGTGCTGCTTCCCTCACCCCGGCCCTCTCCCGGAGGGAGAGGGAGCAGAGGGCCGTACTGCTCCTGCAAGCGTCCAATCGCGACATCATCCGGCCCGTCAAGCCTCCGGCGCCTTCTCGACGTAGCTGTCCATCAGGTGCTTCTGCCCGGCGTGCTCGAATTGAATGGTCAGCTTGTGGTCGTCCACCGCCTGCACGACGCCATAGCCGAACTTCTGGTGGAATACCCGGGTGCCGACGGCGAACAGCTCCTCCCGCGCCGGGCGCGCCGGCTGCTCCCACGCTGCGATGGCCTGCGGCCGCCGGGCGGCAAGCGGCCCGTTGACGAACACGCTCGGCGCCGACGTCAGCCGGGTTTCCCGCTGCATGGCCACGGACCCCGCGCGCTCGACGTGCTCCTCCGGCAGCTCGTCCACGAAGCGGCTAGGGATGCTGCTCTGCCAATTGGCATACAGGCGGCGGTTGGCGGCATGGCTGACGATTGCGAGCTTGCGCGCCCGGGTCAGGCCGACATAGGCCAGGCGCCGCTCCTCCTCCAGCCCTTTCAGCCCGCCCTCGTCCAAGGTGCGCTGGCTGGGGAACAGCCCCTCCTCCCAGCCCGGCAGGAACACGGTGTCGAACTCCAGCCCCTTCGCCCCATGCAGCGTCATCATGCTGGCGCGGTCGCCGTCGGCGTTCTGCTCGTTCTCCATCACCAGCGAAACATGGTCCAGGAACCCGGCCAAGCTGTCGAAGTCGGCCAGCGCCCGCACCAGCTCCTTCAGGTTCTCCAGGCGGCCCGGCGCGTCCGGCGACTTGTCGGCCTTCCACATGTCGGTATAGCCGCTCTCGTCCAGCACCGTCGCCGCGACCAGCACATGCCCATCCCGCGGCAGCGCCTCCCGCCAGCGCGCAAGAGACTGAAACATTTCTCGCAGCGCGCCCCCGACCCGGCCCTTGAGCGCGCCGGACACCGCCAGCCGCTCGGCGGCCAGCGCTAGCGGGACGCCCTGCTCCCGCGCCGCCACGTGCATGGCGCGCAATGCCACCTCCCCCACGCCGCGCCGGGGCACGTTCACGACGCGCTCGAATGCCAGGTCGTCGGCAGGCTGGTGCAGGACGCGCATGTAGGCGATGGCGTCGCGGATCTCCGCCCGCTCATAGAAGCGCAGGCCGCCGATCACCCGGTATGGGATGCCGAGGGTGATCATCCGCTCCTCGAAGGCGCGGGTCTGGGCCGAGGTGCGGACCAGGATCGCGATCTCCCCGAGCTTGTGCCCATCCCGCCGCAGGGCCTCGATCCGGTCGCCGACCATGCGGGCCTCCTCGTCCGAGTCCCACAGGCTGACGACCTGCACCTGCTCGCCCTGCGCGTCGTTGCGGCCGGACCGCAGGGTCTTGCCGAGCCGCCCCTCGTTGTTGGCAATCAGCCCGGCGGCGGCGGCCAGGATCGGCGCCGTGGAGCGGTAGTTGCGCTCAAGCTTGACGATCTTGGCGCCGGGGAAGTCCTTTTCGAAGCGAAGAATATTCTCCACTTCAGCGCCACGCCACGAATATATCGACTGGTCGTCATCCCCGACGCAGCAAATATTTCTATGACCCTGCGCCAGCAGCCGCAGCCACAGGTACTGCACCAGGTTGGTGTCCTGATACTCGTCCACCAGGATATAGCGGAACCGCCGGTGGTAGTCGGCCAGGATGTCCGGGTGCGTCCGCAGCACCTCCGTCATGTGCAGCAGCAGGTCGCCGAAGTCCGCAGTATTGAGCTGCTTCAAGCGGGATTGATACGCCGCATACAGGTTGCGCGACTGGCCGCCGGCGAAATCCCCCTCCTCCGCCACGGTCACCCGGTCGGGCGTCAGGCCGCGGTCCTTCCAGCGTTGGACCATGCCCATCAGCGCCTGGGGCGCCCAGCGCTTGGTGTCTATGTGCGCCGCCTCCATCACCTGCTTTAGCAGGCGGAGCTGGTCGTCGGTGTCGAGGATGGTGAATCCGCTCGTCAGCCCCACCAATTCCGCATGGCGGCGCAGCATCCGGGCGCATAAGGCATGGAAGGTGCCCAACCACAGCCCTTCCGCCGGGCGATTCAACAGGTGGCCCACCCGCTCCCGCATCTCCTTGGCGGCCTTGTTGGTGAACGTCACCGCCAGCACCTGCCCCGGCGCCGCCTTGCCTTGCAGCAGGATATGGGCGAAGCGCGTCGTCAGCACCCGGGTCTTGCCAGTCCCGGCGCCGGCCAGCACCAGCACGGGACCGTCCACGGCCTCCACGGCGTCACGCTGCTCGGGGTTCAAGCGTGCGAGGTAATCGGTCATGAGGCAGACATGCGCGGCATTCCCCGGCCTATAGAACAGGTGCCGAACGCGGCCAACCCGGATGGACGGCTTTCGTCCAGCCCAGCGGAACATCTTTCGTCCAGCCCGGCTGGCTGTCTTCCGTTTAGTTCAAACGGATTAGTTCAAACGGACAGCCTACGTCCGTTTCGGACAGCCATCTCTCGTCCAGCCCAAGCACGCCCCCCTCCCTCCCCATCCGCTTGTTGGCCCTATCGGCCCGGCGGGGGTCGGTGCTGTTGGCGGTCGGCATCTTCGGCGGCGTGGCGTCGCCAGCGCTGGCGGCGGCGTTCAAGGGCGTCATCACCCCCACCGT
This sequence comes from uncultured Acetobacteraceae bacterium, assembly GCA_964242295.1. Lineage (GTDB taxonomy): Bacteria > Pseudomonadota > Alphaproteobacteria > Acetobacterales > Acetobacteraceae > DASWOJ01. The sequence goes on from CAXTDP010000546.1 coordinate 3,084, forward strand.
GCTCATGATGATGACTCTGGTGCTGCTGCGGGTGGACCCGGCCGGCACCCTCGCGCACCTGCGGCGGCCGGTGCGGGTGGGCGCCATCATCGCCTTTTTGCTGCTGGCCTGCCCGGTGCTGACCTGGGCGGTCGTCGCGCCGATGCGGCTGGATTCCGGCATCACGGCCGGGCTGGTGATCTTCGCCACCGGCTGCGCCGCCACATCCTCCCCGGCTGTCGCCCGCATGGTCGGATTGGACCCGGAATTGAGCTTGGCCGTGACGCTTGCCACCACCTTCCTCGTGCCGCTGACCGCGCCGCCGATGGCGCTGCTGCTGCTGCTGGGGGTGGACCTGTCCATCGGCACCGGCGACTTCATGGTGCGGCTCGGGCTGATTGTGGGACTGCCGATGCTGCTGTCCCTGCTGCTGCGGCGGCTGCTCGGCCCGGCGAGGCTGCTGCGCTGGGCGGATGCGGTGGACGGGATGCTCGTATGGCTGATGGTGTTCTATGGCTTCGCCGTCATGGATGGGCTGGGAGCACGGGTGGCGGCGGACCCCCGCTGGGTGGTGCAGGCGGTGGTTGCCGCCTTCGCCGTGGATTACGGGCTGAACCTCCTGACGGCTGGCGCCTTCGCCGGGTTCGGCGCGAGAGTGGCAGCAACGGCAGGGCTTGTGAGCGGCAACCGCAACATGGCGCTGTATCTTGCCGTGCTGCCGGCGGCGGCCGACCCGCGGGTGGCGCTGTTCTTCGGCGTCTGCCAGTTCCCGCTGTTCCTCAGCCCGTTCCTGCTGCGGCCGGTATACCGGCGACTGACGCCCGCGACACGGGGATGACGCTCCCCTCCAATGAGGCGCCGCTGCTCGAAGGCCGCGTTACCCCCGGTGCGGTGCGGGCCGGCGACACGGTGCGCCGCGGCTCTTGACGCGACGCTGACGCGGCAGGCCATCGTAGCCGCGCAGGCCCGGCGGCGAGGGGGCGCCGCCATGCGCGAGGGGGCGGCCCAGCGCCTTCGCTGGACCTAGCTCCATCGCCCGGCCCTGACCGGCCGCTGAGAAAAATCGCAGCCGAGGACTTGCACCAGATGCAGTCTCGATATATCTTTTTATTCGATACATCGAAACTGTATCAGGAGAACATGATGCACCACCATGACCATCCCAGCCGCAACCACGGCAGGCGCTTCGCCCGCGGACTGTTCCGGGGTGTCCTAGGCCAACCTCATACCCACGAGCACCCGCATGACCGCGAGCACGGCCGCAACGGGCGCGGGCCGGGCCGCGGCGGC
>CAXTDP010000547.1:0-4345 GCA_964242295.1 uncultured Acetobacteraceae bacterium
CATACGCCATGTATACGTGATGACCTGCCGAGGTCGAGGGCTAACTCCAGCAGGTCCCGGCGCGGCGATGGATCAAGGCGCCCCGAACCGGGTGCAGGCTGGAGCAATGGCGCTATGGCGTGGCGTGTAGGCGTGGACTCAGGCGGCACCTTCACCGACGTTTGCCTGTTCGAGGAGGGCAGCGGCGCCATCGAGGTATGGAAGGTCTCCTCGACCCCCGACGACCCGTCCCGCGGCATCGCCGCCGGGGTGCAGGAGGGGGTAGCCCGGGTCGGCGCCACGATGGCTGGCGTCGGCTACTTCGGCCATGGCACCACCGTCGGGACCAACGCGCTGATCCAGCACAGGGGCGTCCGGACTGGCCTTATCACGACGGACGGCTTTCGTGACCTGCTGGAGATCGGCCGTCAGAAGCGCCCGGACCTTTACGACCTGCAGGCCGACAAGGCCCCTGTCCTGATCGCCCGCGACCTGCGCCTGGAGGTGCCGGAGCGGGTGCGCCACGACGGCACGGTGGAGACCGTCCTGGACGAGGAGGCACTGCGCCGCGCCGTCCGCACCCTGCGCGACGCGGGCGTCGAGGCGGTCGCGGTCTGCTTCCTGTATGGCTTCGTGCGGCCCCGGCACGAGGAGACCGCACGGCGCATCATCGCCGAGGAGTTCCCGGAGGCCTTCACCTGCACTAGCCACGAGGTCGCCCCGGAATTCCGCGAATACGAACGGCTGAGCACCACTGTCGTCAATGCCTACCTCGGTCCGGTCATGCGGACCTACATCACCCGGCTTGCCGGGCGCTTGACCGACCTCGGCCTTACCGCGGCGCCCAACCTGACACAATCCAACGGCGGGATCATCGGCTTTGCGCAGGCGGCGAAGCTGCCCGTGCGCGCCATCCTGTCCGGCCCCAGCACCGGCGTCGTCGCCGCACAGGCGGTCGGGACGTTGGCCGGGTTCCCGAACCTCATCACCTTCGACATGGGCGGCACCAGCACGGACGTGGCCCTGCTGCAGGACGGCGCCTGCCGGTTGGCCAGCGAGGCGACCGTGCACGGCTACCCGATCAAGGCGCCGATGCTGGACATCCACACGGTCGGCGCAGGGGGCGGCTCCATCGCCTACGTGGACAGCGGCGGGCTGCTGAAGGTCGGGCCGCGCTCGGCCGGCGTGCTATGGCGGCGGCGGTGCCGAGGCCGCCGTGACCGACGCCAACGTGGTGCTGCACGCTGAACCCCACGCACCTGCTGGGCGGCCGCATGGCGGTGCGGCAGGACCTGGCGCGGGAAGCCGTTGCGCGGCTGGCGGAGCAGCTCGGCATGGGGCTGATGGAAACGGCGCAGGGCATCGTCTCGGTGGTGACGGCCAACATGGCGCGCGCCATCCGCGTCGTCAGCGTGCAGCGCGGCCACGACCCGCGCGACTACACCCTGGCCGCCTTTGGAGGCGCCGGCCCGCTGCACGCGGCCCGCCTGGCGCGCGAGCTGGAGATCGCCCGCATCCTGGTGCCGCGCAATCCCGGCATCCTGTGTGCGATGGGCCTGCTGCTCACTGACCTGCGCGCGGACTTCGCCGCGACCCGGCTGATGACCCTGGCCGCCGCGGCGCTGCCCGGCATCGAGGCTGCGTTTGCCGAGTTGCAGGCGCGGGCGGACGACTCGTTCGACGGCGAGGGCATCGCGCCCGGGGCGCGGCAGGTGACACGCACCGTGGACATGCGCTACGCCGGGCAGAACTACGAGCTGGCCGTGACGGTGCCGGACGGCCCGGCGACCGCGGCCACGCTGGACGCCCTGGCCGAAGGCTTCACCGCCGCCCACCGCCGCATCTATGGCTTCATCGCGGACGATGAGGCGGTGCAGCTACCTTCCGGAGAGTGCATTTGCCCAAGTACGAGATCGCAGCCAGTCCCGCCCCGATCAGCACCGAGGTGATCGCCCTACTGGAGCAGGCCGAAACCGCGACCGTCGGCCATTGGCGCCATTGGGGATTCTGCGACCGCGGCATCCAGCCGCTGCTACGCAAGCGCCGCGTCGCCGGCACCGCCGTGACGCTGGCTATCCCCGGACCCGACAGCACCCTGCTGCACCATGCTCTCGGCCTGCTGCGCCCCGGCGACATCCTAGTGGTGGACCGCCTGGGCGACAGCCGCCATGCCTGCTGGGGCGGCGGCGTCACGGTCGCGGCGAAGGCGGCGGGCGCCCGGGCCGGGGTGGTTGACGGCCCCTGCACCGACATGGAGGAGATCGAGGCGTCCGACTTCCCGATGTGGTGCCGCGGCATGGCGCCGATTACGACCCGCATCTACGACCTTGGCGGCCGGCTGAACCATCCGGTTTGCATCGGCGGCGCCGTCGTCATGCCTGGCGACGCCGTGCTGTGCGACGACACCGGCGTCCTGGTCCTGCCGCCGCACGAGGCAGAGGCGGAGGCGCGCCGGGCCATCGAAACCCAGGAGCGCGGACTGCGCACGCAGGACAAGGTGGCGCACGGCGCCAAGCTGGGCGACATCAGCGGTGCGACCGCCAAGGTGCTCGCGTCATGCTGAAGGGAGCGGGGAGCCTGCCCATGCACAAGGCGATGGCCGTTGCCGCGGTCCTTGCGGCCAGCCCGGCCGCTGCCGACACGGCGACGCTGATGAGCTACTCGGATGGTCCGTTCCAGGACAACTACGCCGCGGCCGTGGTGGCGCCCTACAACAAGGCCGGCGGTGCGGACCAGGTGAGCTTCTTCGGCAGCAACTCGTCCGCTACCATGCTGGGCCAGTTGCGGACCCAGAAGACCGACCCGCAGGTGGACGTCGTCATCATGGACACCACCACCGCCGCCATCGCCTGCGCGGAGGGGCTGATCGAGCATGTCACGCCGGCCATGCTGCCGGTCTTGGCGGACCTGGACCCGCAGGCGGTGGATGCGAACGGCTGCGGGCCTGGCGTCACCTTCGACCATCTCATCATTGCCTATGACGCCAAGACGGTCAGCCCGCCGCCGACCTCGCTGTCCATCCTGGCCGATCCGCGCTGGCGCGGCCGCACCAGCCTGTCGGCGCCGCCGAACATCCAGGCCCTCGCCCTGACGGCGATCCTGGCGCAGGCCGATGGCGGGGACTGGCGCAAGGCGGACGGCGCCTTCCGCACCCTGCGCGGGATGGCGCCGAACGTGCAGACCTTCGACGCGCAGCCGGATGGCTATACGCTGATCCTGAACGGCACGCTGGACTTCGCCACCGGCTGGAATGCCCGGGCGCAGTTGTTCCACGACCGCTCCGGCGGGCGCATCGGCGTGATGCTGCCCAAGGAGGGGACGGTGCTGCAGATCAACACGATCAACCTGGTGAAGGGCGGCCCGCATCGTGACGCCGGGCTGGCGTTCATGCGCTACGCCCTGGCCCCCGAGGCGCAGAAGGCGTTCACCGAACGCATGTTCTACGGCCCTACCAACCCCAAGGCCGCGGTCAGCCCGGAGGCTGCCGCCCGCACCACCGCCGACCCGGCGAACAAGGCGACGGTCATTCCCGTGGACTGGAACGAGATGGTGAAGCTGCGCGACGCCTGGACCCAACGCTGGCGGCGCGAAGTGATCCCCGCCGGCGGCCGCTAGCACCAGGGCGCACTGAGCTGTCCTACCTGGTGTTGGAGGACCTGGCCCGCAGCTACGGCGATGTCGCCGTCGTTCAGGGCGTGTCGCTATCGGTCCCGCGCGGCAGCATGATCGTGCTGCTGGGTCCGTCCGGCTGCGGCAAGACCACGACGCTGCGCATGGTCGCCGGGCTGGAGCGCCCGGACCGCGGCCGGGTGCTGGTGGACGGGCGCGACGTGACGCGGCTGCCGCCCTACGAGCGCCGCATGGGCGTCGTGTTCCAGTCCTATGCCCTGTTCCCGCATCTGACGGTCGCATCCAACGTCGCCTTCGGCCTGCGGATGCGGCGCGTGCCCGGCAGCGAACGCGCGCGGCGGGCGGCGTCGGCCCTGGAGATGGTCGGGCTGTCGGCCCATGCCGGCAAGCGCCCACGCCAGCTTTCGGGCGGGCAGCAGCAGCGCGTGGCCCTGGCCCGCGCCCTGGCGATCGAGCCGGACGTGCTGCTGCTGGACGAGCCGCTTTCGGCGCTGGACGCCAAGCTGCGGGAGGAGCTGCGGGTCGAGATGCGCATCCTGCAGCGCCGGGTCGGCGCCACGGCGGTGTTCGTCACCCACGACCAGGCGGAGGCGTTGGCGATGGCGGACCTCGTGGTCGTCATGCAGGCGGGCCGGATCGCGCAGCTCGGTACGCCGGAGGAGGTGTTCGAGCGGCCGGCCACCCCCTTCGTCGCCGATTTCGTCGGACGCAGCGCCAAGCTGCCGGGCACGGCGGA
>CAXTDP010000548.1:0-4340 GCA_964242295.1 uncultured Acetobacteraceae bacterium
CGTACGCATCCGGCGCGCGGCGGCCTCCGCGGTCGGCACGGCATATTCGGCGGCGGTGGTCGGACACACTGCGGCGCAGGTGCCGCAGCCCGCGCAGATCTGGGCGGAGATGGCCACGCTGTCGCCGGCAGGGGTGATGGCCCCGGCCGGGCAGGCGTCCAGACAGCGGGTGCAGCCGACCTGGCCGGACCGCTGGTGGGCGCAACGGCTGGGGTGGAAGGTGATGTAGCGCGGCTTGGTGAAGGTGCCGACCAGGTCCGTCGCGGCGAACAGGGCATGCTGCACCGCCATGGGATCGTCGGGCGAGGCGCGCAGGTAGCCTTCCCGGTGCTCCCAGCCGGGCACCAGCGGCAGTCCGCCGCTCAGGTCTATGATGACGTCGCAGCGGGACCGCGCGCCGTTGCGGGCGGGGCCGAACAGCAGGCGACCGCGGGAGTGCGGCAGCGGCTCGGCGAAACCGTCCACCACCAGGTCGAAGGCGCCGAGATGCCCGGTCACCCGCGTCAGCGTGCCGCGCACGACGGGGAACTCGGCGGTGCGCGGCGGTTCCAGGTCGGCGGAGCCGGTGATGATGACAGTCAGGTCCAGGCGGTCCTTCAACTGCCAGGCCGCCTCGACCGCGCGGTCGTCGCGGCCATAGACCACGGTGACGCCCTGGGATTGCAGGGTCACGTCAGCGACGGGGCCGCGGGCCGAGGCGGTCGCGTCGTGCATCGCGGCGGCGATCAGGGCGGTGATCTTCGGCTGCGCCTGGTCGGCCTCGTCCGACCAGCCCGCGGCCTCCCGTATGTTGAAGAACGCCAGCGGCGCCCCCCCTCCCCCATCAGCTTGGGCGCGTTGGAACGTCGGCGCTTCCTGCGTGCAGGCGACCAGGAGCGGGTCCGGCCCCGCCGCAGCACCGGTGAAGCGTTCCAGCTCCGCCCGGCACAGCTCATGCGCTGGCGGTTGCCCGGACAGGGCCGGCGCGGCGTCCCCGATCGGCATCGTCCCGCGGCACGTGCACGTAAGGACCGTGCAACCATCTCGTTTCATGGATAAAAGTTCCCTTCCCGCCTCCTGTGCAAGGCAGGGCCGGGCACATATGATAGGCACTTGCCACGCGGTCCACCCCGGGCGCCACGTGCTTGTTGAAGGACACCTAGTCATACCGGAGATGCCAGCATTGCCGCCAGGGTTCGCCGCCGTTCCGGGCGGACTGGATGCCTGGGACGCCGCGGTGTGCGGCGCCGAGGCCGGCGATGATCCCGGGTGCGTCCGCTGGAGCTTTGCAAAGGGGACGTTGCGCGTGGCGGTCGTGCTGGCGCCGGACCGGCCAATGCCGGACTGCGGTGCCATAGTTGCCCTGGGCGCGCTGGCATTGTTCGACGCCCTGGCCACCCTTGCACCGCCGCAGGTGCCGATCCACCTGCTGCCGCCGGCTGGCCTCGCGGTGGATGGCGGGCAGGTCGCGACTGTTAGGGCAGTGATGGCGCCCGCGACATCCGATGCGGCGCCAGATTGGGCGGTGCTCGGGTGGGAGATCGTGTTACAGGCCGGCGACGCCGAACCAGGCCGGACGCCGGACCGGACCAGCTTGCATGAGGAAGGGTTTGGCGACGTGACCGCAGATGACATCCTGGTGAACAGCTTGCGGCACCTGCTGGTTTGGCTGGATGCCTGGGCGCAGGACGGCGCCGCGGCACTGGACCCGGCGCTGCGGCAGCGCATGGCGCCGCAGCCGGTGCCGGCATGACCGCACCCATGCCGGGCGTGCGCCTGCCCCGCACCATCCAGCTCGACGTGTCCGACCGCCATATCTTCGACGAGGCCGCCGAGCCTGGAGAGTGGGCCGTGACCGGAACCTTCTGGTTCATGGAGGATGTTCCCGAGGAGGCGACGGGCAAGCGGCGGACAGCATTCCAGCACGGGTTCCTCGGCACCGGCAGCTTCGGCTGGTCCACGCTGGTCATGGTGGCGGACGCGGCGCCCGCAGTGGTGGCATCGGTGACGGATGCGCTGGCGCAGCACTTCGTGGAGCGGTACGGCGCTCCGTCCCTGGACGCGGCGCGTGAGGTGGCGGCGCGTGAGGTCGCCTTCGCCGCTTCCTTGTGCGAGCACCCCGTCGGCACACTGCTGACCATCTTCCGCCAGCACGGGCCGGACGGGATCGTGGAGCAGTTCGCCACCGTCACCCGCGACGCCGCGCCGCCCGATGCCGGCGGCCCCGACTTCGGCAAGCCCTTCGACCTGCTGGCGCTGGCTGCCCGCCCCGGTGCCAGCCCGTGAGCCGGCACGAAGCGCGCGAAATCGGCGTGATCGCAGAGCGGCAGGAGGTGGACAGCCCCTGGTGCGACCACCGCTGGCGCGTGACCGGCCTGTTGCCCGGCGCGCCCGCGGTGCCGCCCTGGACGTTGCTGGGTGCCGAGCCCGGCGTCCGCCGTTACTTCGCGGGCAGCGCGGTGCTGGAGCTGTATCCATTGGAAACCGACACCCTGCGCCATAACATCGAAGGGCCGCAGCCAGCGGTCTATGTGTTCCTGCGCGCGACGGATGCGGCGCCGGGCGTAACGTTGCTGGGCGCCACCGTGTGCGCCGGGGAAGCGCAAGCACATGTGGACACCGGGTCCGACCTGGTGGAGTCCATGCCGATGCCCGGCGACCTGCATGCCTGGATTACGGACTTCGTGGCCCGGCACCATGTCGAGCGCCCCGCCTACAAGCGGAAACGCGACCGGTCGGAATATCGTCCGGCGCGACGCCTCGCCATGCCGGAAGGGAAAGACGATGAATAGCGCCGGTCCCGCTGCCGAGGAGGACGGCACGGCCGGCGAGGGCTTGCTGCGGCGCTGGGCACGGCGCAAGCAGGCGGCGAAGGCCCAGCCGGCCGCGCCGGCACGGGACAGCGACGTGGCGCCGGATGCCCCGCAGGTGGACGAGCCAGCACCGTTGCTGCCCGATTTGGACACCCTGGATGCCAGCAGCGACTACAGCGTGTTCCTGCAACGGGGTGTCCCGGCGGAACTACAGCGGCTTGCGCTGCAGCGGGCCTGGTCCAGCGACGCCGCAATCACCGAGTTCCGCGGCATGGCCGAGTATGCCTGGGACTTCAACGCGCCGCAGTATGGACAGCTTTGGGCGGTGGACGACATAGCCAAGCTGATCCAGGCCGTGACGGCGCCGCCGCCGACGCCGGAAAGGTTGGCCGTGCCCGCTGATGCAGTGGCGGCAGCCCCTGACACCGTCGTGGACGCCACGAAAGCACCGGAGGCCGCCGCAAATAGCGCCGGCGAGGCGGCAGTCCGGGATGAGGCTGTGCCCATGCCCCGCCGCCACGGCAGCGCGTTGCCATGCTGAAGGGCACGAACAATGGAGCGGCTTGGCCAAGCGAGCTTGACGACTGACCTGACGACCTGGTTGGCACACCATCTTATTACTATTACAGCGTTCCTAATTGATGTTTAATTGCCAGACGTAAGTAATTGGGCACTGAAATGATTATGCCCCAGCAGGATAGAAGCCGGCAAGGGATGGACGACGTCGAGCTTGCACGGGCGCTGATCTACCGCATGCTGGGTCGCGCGCTGGCGGAACCCTGGGACGCCGGGTTCCTGGCGAGGCTGGCGAGATTGGACGGCGACGACGGCGAGGTTGGGACGGCGTTGGGCTTGGTGGCCACCACCGCCCGGGGCGCCGCGGTTGATGTAGCTCGGATCGAGTATGATGCGCTGTTCATCGGCGTGGCGCGCGGCGAGCTTGTCCCTTATGCCTCGTTCTACCTGACGGGCTTCCTGCACGAACGGCCGCTGGCCCGGGTGCGGGCGGAGATGCAGGCGCTAGGCCTGGCCCGGGCTGGTGGACGTTCCGATCCCGAGGACCACATCGCCTCGGAATGCGAGGTTATGGCAGCCCTGATCGGCCGCGGGGACATGGACGCTCAGGCCGGCTTCTTCGAGCGGCATCTGGCTTCCTGGGCCGGCCGCTTCTTTACGGACCTGGAGCGGGCGGCATCTGCTAGCCTGTTCCGCCCAATCGGCACGCTCGGCCGATTGATGATGGACTTGGACCGGCAGGGCTTTGCGCTCTCCGCCGGCGACCCGATACATAAAGGTGCAGCATGACCGAAATGACCAAGCCCGTTCCCGTCGAGACCATCCGTGCGGACCGCCGGAGCTTCCTGCGCGGGGCCGGCATCGCCGCGGCGGCGGTGCCGCTGTCCGCCTCGGCGGAGGTGCTGCATCAGCCGACGAACCACCAGGCGCCGGCGCGCTACCAGGAGAGTGCCCACGTCAAGCAGTTCTACGCCCTGAACCGGCGATAAGGGGACCGGGGATGCTGACGAAACAACGGCCCACGGCGGCGGC
>CAXTDP010000549.1:0-4329 GCA_964242295.1 uncultured Acetobacteraceae bacterium
CGTTCCTGGCCAGCCTGGCGCCGCTGCTCGCGTTGCCGCTGGCCGCCGCGGCCCTTCTGGTGGTCCGCGGCGCCGTCATGCCCGCGGTTGCGGTGGTGCTGCTCGCGGTGACGACGCAGGTGGCGCCGGCGGTGCTGTCCCACGCGGTCGCGCGTGCCCTGGGCCGGGAGGACGGCTGGCTGCGCTATGCCACGGCCTATAATTGGTGCCAGTGGGCCAATGTCGCGGTGATGGCCGTGCTGCTGCTGGTGCTGAGCGGGGTGACGGGCGCATCGGTGGCGGCTGTCGTGGGCAGCCCGGCGTTCGGCTACGCGGTGCTTGGCTACTCGATGTGGCTGCACTGGGTGCTGGCGCGGAGCGGGCTGGGACTGTCACGGTGGCGGGCGACCGGATTGGTGCTGGCGGTCAGCTTCGGCACGATGCTGCTGGTGGTCGGCCCTGAGGTGGCACGTAGGCTGCTGGAGGCGCCGCACGGCGCGGGTGGATAGGGCGGCGTCCCGTGACAAGGGGGTGCGGGACCATCACGGCGTTTGTCCCGCGCGGTTGCCGATCCCGGTTTTGGTCGAAGGCTGTTCATGCTTCCATGAGGGCCATCGCGGCTCGTAGGCTGCTGCCGGCGCCCGTGCTGGAACCGCCGACGCCGGAACATCTGCCCGGGGATGCCACGGGTTGCAGTGGGTGGGGCCGGCATGGTCCTCTCCCCCGGGCCGCCTCCCCAACGCGCATCCGGGCAGCCCCCGCAGGAGTTGCCATGCATGCCGCACCCTTCTCGCCACCGCCGCCGGGCTGGCCCTGCCGTCGGTCGTCCGGGCCGAACCGGCGCGGCTGCTGCGCTTCATCCCGCAGGCGGACCTGTCCACCTTGGACCCGCACTGGAACACTGCCTACGTCACCCGCAACCATGGCTTCATGGTGTTCGATACCCTGTATGGGATGGACAGCGCCTACCGGGCCACGCCGCAGATGGTCGCGGGCCACGTGATGGAAGCGGATGGGCTGCGCTGGACGCTGACGCTGCGCGAGGGACTGCGATGGCATGACGGCACGCCGGTCCTGGCGCGGGACTGCGTGGCCAGCATCCGGCGCTGGGGCACGAAGGACACGTTCGGCCAGGCGCTGATGGCGGCCACGGACGATCTGTCGGCCCCGGACGACAAGCGCATCGTGTTTCGGCTGAGGCACCCATTCCCGCTGCTGCCGGACGCGCTGGGCAAGCCCGGCGTTTACATGCCCGCGATGATGCCGGAGCGGCTCGCCCGCACCGACCCGGGCACGCAGGTCACGGAGATGGTCGGCAGCGGGCCGTTCCGCTTCTTGGCCAATGAGCGGCTGCCCGGCGCGCGGGCGGTGTATGAACGCTTCGCCGGCTATGTCCCGCGTGACGGCGGCGTGCCGGACCGGACCTCCGGCCCGAAGATCGTCCACCTGGACCGGGTGGAGTGGACCACCGTGCCTGACGCCGCCACGGCCGCGGCGGCGTTGCAGCGGAACGAGACGGACTGGTGGGATTATGCCAGCGCCGACCTGCTGCCGCTGCTGCGCCGCAACGGCGGCATCAAGGTGGAGGTGCAGGACCCCGCCGGGCAGATCGCGCTGATGCGGATGAACCACCTGCAGCCGCCGTTCGACAATCCGGCGATCCGCCGGGCCGTGCTGGGCGCGGTCAATCAGGCCGACTTCCTGCAGGCGATGATGGGGGACGACACCTCGTTGTGGCATGCGGGCGCGGGGATGTTCACGCCGGGCACCCCGCTGGCGAACGACGCTGGGCTGGAGGCGCTGACCGGCCCGCGTGACCCCGGGCGGTCCCGGCGCGAGCTGCAGGCGGCGGGCTACAAGGGGGAGCGCGTCGCGCTGATCGTCCCAGCCGATTTCCCGAACCTGAAGGCGCTGGCGGACGTGGGGGCGGAGATGCTGCGCGGGATCGGCATGGCCGTGGACTACCAGGCGACGGACTGGGGCACCCTGCTGACCCGGCGTGCCAAGAAGGAGCCGGTGGACCAGGGCGGGTGGAGCGCATTCTTCACCTTCGGCGCGGGATTGGATCAGGCGACGCCGGCGGCCAACCTGATGCTGCGGGCCAATGGGGCGAACGCCTGGTTCGGCTGGCCGGACGACCCGCGCATCGAGGCGCTGCGCGATGCATGGTTCACCGCGCCGGACCTTGACGCGCAGCGGCGGATCGCGGCGGACTTGCAGCGGGAGGCGTTCGAGACGGTGCCCTATATCCCGCTCGGGCAGTACTTCCAGCCCACGGCCTACCGGACCAGCCTGCGCGACGTGCTGGGCGGATTCTCGATCTTCTGGAACCTGCGGAAGGAGGGGTAAGGCAGGAGGGGCGTCCGGGACGGCATCGGGCGGCGCCCGCCATCAACGGCGGGACCGGCGTGGCGGCAGAGGGTGCAGTCCCTATCCCTATGGTGTTTCCCAACCGGCCTGGCGCCGCAACATGGTGTCGAAGGCAGCCAACACGCGGCGCATTTGCGCGGGCTGCACGGCGATGGAACCAAGGTGCATTGATATCTCCTGCGGCGCTGGCGTCCTCCGGCACTTGGACCTACGGTGCTGAACGCCGCGTTAAGGGCGCGCCATCCTGGCCAGGCCATCGAAGCGTCTATGGCGGCCTTCATCCCGGCTAGCCGGACGGCCCCCAAAGCCTCCTAAACGGAGTCCACCGCCTGCAACTCCTGGCATGAACTGCCTGGGCGCCTCATGCGGCGGCTGCTGGTGGTGCGCGACCGTTCGGCAGCGACGACATGCCGATGACGCAGGAGTTCCTGTCCTAGATGTTCGGCTTGCGCCGGACCCGGGGGTATCGGTGGCCGCGGCCGCACTGCAGACACAGGGCTTGATCCAACAGTCGCGCGGCCGCCTGGCCATTCTGGACCGTGCCGCCCTAGAGGAGGACGCGTGCACCTGCCACCGGCTGGTCAAGGACAGCCGGTGGCAGATCATGGGCGGCTCGAACCAAGTCTGTACGTCATAGAACGTTATCAGATGCGGAACCGTATGATGCTGATGTTACTGCATAACCTGCGATTTTGTTCTTGCCGCAATTGCCTTCGCCGGGCCTACTCTGCCCCTGCAAAAGCGATTGTTCCGGGGGTTCAAGAATGGGACAGGCGGTATGGCAAACAGGGCCAGGCGGACTGCTGGCCTCCGATCCCGGCGAATATCGCCTCCTCGTCGAACGGGTGAATTGGCGGATGCGCCATCAGGTTTCCCGGCGCGGTGAGGTGGCGGATGCCGGCAGCCCCGTCCTCCTTGCACCCGGCAACCATGAGGACGTCCGCGCGGCAGTGGACGCCGTTGGACAGGTGGCGCAGCCCGCGGATGGCGGCCGCCGCTGGCCCGCAGAAGGGCGGGCAGCATGACCGTGCTGCTGGCTGAGCAGGACCCCTTGGTGCGCCATACCCTGCAATCCATGCTGGGCCGGGCTGGCTTCGGGGTGGTTGATGTTGTGGCCTTCCCGGAAAACTTGTCCCTGCCGCAAGCCGCCGTTGACACGGGGGTGCTCGTTATCAGCACGCAGCATGGCGGAAACAAGACCGTCTCCGACCTCATTCTCGAAGCCAGGCGCTGTTGGCCGCAGCTTCGCGTCGTGCTGATCAGCGCGTGCGCGGCAGATCCGGACGAGATGGCGATGGCCGACCGCTTCCTGCCGAAGCCGTTCAGCGGCAAGGCCCTGATCCAGACCTTGAGGGAGCTGGAGGAGGCTGGCCAGGCTTCGCCCCCGGCGCCACGCCCGCACCCAGTCCAGGGCTGGGCAGCATGATAGGCATCCCCATCCTGGTCCTGGACAACAACCCAGAGTTCCCATCGTTTGTTGCGGATGGGTTGGCGGCGGCCGGGTTCAGGCCCACCCGGGCCACGACGATTGCGGGAGCGGAAGATTTGGCGCTGCGCGGCTCCGTCCGGTTCGGGGCGCTGCTGCTCGATTGAGGCTGCCGGACGGCGACGGGCGGGGCCTATCCGTTAGCGAGCAGGCGATGCTGCCCGAGGTTTGGGGCTGCAAACCTTCGATCATCCCGCACACGCTGGAGACGCACATCTACCGCCTGCACTAGAAGATCGAGACCAGCCCCTACGCCACCAAGCTGCTGCTGACGGCAGGGGGCGGCCACCAGCTTGCAAGCGCCTGACGATGCAGCGGCTTGCGGCGTGCCCGGCACGGGACAGCGAGCCGCGGACTGCCGCTGCTTACCGCCCGAATGGGTCCGCCGGATACTCCACCCGCATCAGCGTCAGCCCCCCCGGCGGCGCCGTCGGCCCGGCGGCGCGGCGGTCCCGCGCAGCCAGCGCCTCCGCAACCTGTTTCGGCCGCCATCG
>CAXTDP010000550.1:0-3654 GCA_964242295.1 uncultured Acetobacteraceae bacterium
CCCGGGCCGTTCTTTATCGGTTGACGATTGCGCTGTGTGGCCTCCCTCACCCCGACCCTCTCCCGGAGGGAGAGGGAAAAGGCGGCACTCTTGCGGCGTTGCAACGACGGCTTGCCAACCATGGCCGCCCCCTTCACTCCGCCGCCCTCCCCAGCCCGGCCCGCCGTGCCGCGCTGGCGGCATGGTCCAACGTGTAGCGCACCCGCTCCCCCGCCGGCCGCACCGAGGCGATCACCGCGCCATAGGTCAGCTCCGCCACCTCGCGCCCGATCAGCCCGGCATTGAGGTCCTCCTCCACCGCCGCCAGATCCCGCTCCAACGGGTTGCCGAACCCGCCGCCTCCGGGTGAGGCCAGCCGGATGCTGTCCCCGGCGGCAAGCGACACCCGCTCCACCTTGCTCCGCAACGGCGGAGCCCAGTCGCGTCCGCCCGTCACCAGCCGCACCTCGTTCGCCGCCGCCGGGTGCCCGCCCTGGACGCCGGGCGGCAGGTGATCCACCCGGTCGCCCAGGATGGACACCACGCAAGGCGCAAGGGCGGTGATGCCATAGGCCGTGCCGCAGCCGCCGCGGTGCCAGCCATCGCCGCCCGATCCCTCGCGGATGCGCAGGTATTCGAAGCGCAGGGGATACCGGTGCTCCGACATTTCCACCGACATAAACCGCGCCATGCTGCCCGGCGGCGTGCCGTTCACCAGCCCGTCCGATACCTGGCTGGCGCCGTAGCCGCCGGGATAGGGATACACCGCGACGTAGTAGCCGCCGTCGTCCGGCCGCCGCCCGGACACGGTCGCGACCCCCGTGGTACCGAACGGCGCCGCCGGCACCAGGTCCGGGATCGCCTGCGCCAGCGCCGCGAACACCACGTCCACCACCCGCTGGGTCACATCCGTGGTGCCGCCGACCGGGGACGGATACTCCGCCGCCAGGATGCAGCGCGCGGGGATGGTGAACCGCGCCGGACGGAACGCGCCGCCGTTCACCGGCACCTCCGGGAAGACGTGCTTCAGCGCCACCAGGCACATGGACTTCGTGGTGCTGTCCGAGATGTTCATCGGCCCGCGCGCCGCCGGCGCCGTCCCGGTGAAGTCGAAGTGCAGCCCGCTGCCGGAGACGGTCAGCGTCAGCACCACTTTCAGCGGCACGTCGTCCACGCCGTCGTTGTCGAACCAGTCCTCCACCCGGTAGGTCCCGTCCGGTATCTCGGCGACGTAGGAGCGCATCTGCGTTTCCGAGCGGTCCATCATCTCGCGGATGCAGGCTTGCAGCGTGTTCTCGCCATACCGGGCGATGAGCGCCTCCAGCCCACGCCGGCCGACGCTGAACACGTTGGTCATGGCGGCCAGGTCGCCCTCCAACTGCCGGGGCAGGCGCACGTTGGCGGTGATCAGCCGGATCAGCGCGGTGTTGCAGCGCCCCGCCTCATACAGCTTGAGCGGCGGGATGATGATGCCTTCCTGGTGGATCTCGGTGGCGGCCGGCGCCCATCCGCCGGGCACGCTGCCACCCATGTCCATCCAGTGCCCGGTGTTGGCGAACAGCGCGAACAGCCGCCCGCCGACGAACACCGGTGACACCAGCACCACGTCGTTGAGATGGGTGCCGCTGAGGTAGGGGTCGTTGACGATCCACACGTCGCCGTCGCCAAACCCGCCCTCGGCCAGTGCCACGGCGATCACGCGCTGCACCGTGAACTGCATGTTCGCCAGGAACTGCGGCAGGCCATAGCCGCCCTGGGCCACCGTTTCCCCGCTGACGGGATCATACAGCCCGTGTGCGCAGTCGTTGGTTTCCGAGATGATTGGAGACAGGGCGGCCCGGATCAGGTGCAGGTCCATCTCGTCGCCGATCTGCTCCAGCGCGCCGCGCACGACCGCAAGGGTGACGGGGTCCATCATGCCAACCTCCGCAGGGCGTTCATGTCATTATCCGCAGAACGTTCGTGCCAACCTCCGCAGGACGTCCATGCCATCATTCGCAGGATGTTCATGCCATCGTGACCAGGATGTTGTTGAAGGGGTCCACCCGGGCGATCATGCCTGGCTCGATCACGCTGGTGGTGTCCGGCTGCTCGACGATCGCCGGGCCGTCGAACGCGTGGCCGGGGCGGAGCGTGGCGCGGTCGAACACGGGGGTGTCCATCCAGCGGCCGAAGTAAACCGGGCGGATCGCGGACGGGACCGCGCGCGCCGGCACGGTGGCGCCCCCCGCGACCCGGTGCTGCCCCGGACGGACGCCGAGCACCGCCGTTTTTAGGCTCACGATCACCGCCGGCAGGTCGCCAAGCGTGTTGCCATACTCGCGGCGGTAAACGTCCGCGAACGCCTCCGCCATGCGCCCGGGAGTCCACCCGGCCTCCACGGGCACGCGCAGGGTATGGATTTGCCCGGCATAGGACATCTCCGCCCAGTGGGTCGTAACGATGCGCTCGATGGCCGCGCCGCCCTCACGCAGCGCCGCCGCCCCGGCCTCGCCTTGAGCGCGCAGCACCGCCGCAGCCTCGTCCGCGTCCAGGTCCGCGGCCCGGCGCTCCATGGTTTGGGAGTGGTCCGCGCGTATGTCCGCCATCGCGCAGCCCAGGGCGCATAGCACGCCGGGATAGGGCGGGATCAGCATGGTGCGGACGCCGACCTCCCGCATGATCGCCGCCCCGTGCAGCGGACCGGCGCCGCCAAACGCCACGAGGACGAAATCCCGGGGATCGTGCCCCTGCTCCACCGACAGCAGCCGGGTGCGCCCGGCCATGCGCTGGTTGACGATGGCGAGGATGGCCGCCGCGGTTTCCTCCACCCCCAACCCGACCTGCTGCCCCAGCGCACTCATGGCCGCCCGCGCCCCGGGCAGGTCCAACCGGTCCAGGTGCTTCAACCCGATCGGGTGTTCGGTGTTGATCCGCGCCAGCACGGCGTTGGCGTCGGTCACGGTCGGCTCGGTGCCGCCGCGGCCGAAGCAGACGGGTCCCGGCACTGCCCCGGCGCTGCGCGGCCCCACCTGCAGGATGCCGCCACGGTCCAGGTAGGCGACGGAGCCGCCCCCGGCGCCGATGGTGTGCACGTCCAGCATCGGCAGGCGCAGCGGGATGCGGAAATCGAGGTCCGTCGTGTCCGCAACCCGTGGCGTGCCGCCCAGCACGACCGACACGTCGTAGCTGGTGCCACCCATGTCCCCGGTGATGACGTTGTCAAACCCGGCCTCCGCCGCCAGCCGCGCCGCTGCCATGACGCCGGCCGCTGGGCCGGAGCGCACGATGTTCGCCGCCCGGTCCGCCAGCAGCCGCAGCGGCACCAGGCCGCCGTTGGACTGCATCACCAGGGTCTGGGTGTCGAAGCCGCGCTCGTGCAGCGCGGCCTGCAGGTTGGCGGCGTAGCGGGCCACCAGCGGCTGCAGGTAGCCCTGCACGGCGGCGGTGCTGGTGCGCTCGAACTCGTAGTATTCGCGCACCACGTCGCTGGAGATGACGACCTGCCAGGACGGTTCGGCCTGCAGCAGCAGGGCACGGACGCGCTGCTCGTGCCGGGGATTGGCGTAGGCATGGAGGAAGGAGACGACCACCGCCTCCACCTGCTGCTCCCGCAGCACGGCGGCCAAGCGGCGAACCTCACCCTCGTCCAGCGGGCGCAGCACGGCGCCGTGCTGATCCAGGCGTTCATCCAGC
>CAXTDP010000550.1:3664-4327 GCA_964242295.1 uncultured Acetobacteraceae bacterium
CGACCTCCCAGCGCAGGGCGCGCGGGATCAGCGGGTTCTGCACGCCGGTCAGTCCATACATGCGCTGCCGGTCGCGGCGGCCGAGTTCCAGGATGTCGCGGAACCCCCTGGTGGTGACCAGGGCGCAGCGGGCGCCCTTGCGCTCGATGACGGCGTTGGTGGCGATGGTGGTGCCGTGCACGATCAGGTCGATGTCGCCGGGTTGCACCGCAGCGGCGCCCAGCGCGTCGACCAGCCCGCGGGAAGGGTCGTCGGGCGTGGAGGGCACCTTCAGCACGCGGTCGACCGTGATGCCGTCATGCGAGAAGAACAAATCGGTGAAGGTACCGCCTACGTCGATCCCGACCACGCCCCTGCCGGCGACCGCGTTCACCCGACCACCTTGGCACGGCGCATGGCGGCCACCTGGCCCGCGTCCCGCCCGGCGTGTTCGGCCAGGATGGCGTCGGCATCGGCACCCAGCGCGTGGCTCGGTTCCAGCGGGCGCAATTCGCTGCCGTGGTAGCGCATGGCCGAGTGCTGCACCACGATGCGGCCAAGCTCCGGATGGTCCTGCCATTGCAGCGCGCCGCGCGCGTGCATGTGCGGATCGTTCACCACCTCGGCCAGTTCGCGCACCGGGGCGCAGGGTACGCGATGCTGCTGCAATAGCGCGAACAGCTT
>CAXTDP010000551.1:0-4322 GCA_964242295.1 uncultured Acetobacteraceae bacterium
ACCACACGCGTTGACTTCAACGCTGCCATTCGGATTGCAAAGTGAACGGTATTGCCCTTAACTGGTTGGGGTCACAGGCGAGCGCCGATCCACAAATCGTGCTTCGCCAGAGCCGTCAACACCGAAACCCACCACAACACGTCATCACGACGTTCCCGAAGCCGATTGTGCAACAGGCTCTTGGAAGAACTGATTTGCTGCGTAGCTACACCATACAGGACACGGGCATATGCGGCGCTCGTCCTGTCCGGCCTGCTCGCGGCTGGATCGAAGACAGAGCGCTGCCCCGGCTCGGCCTACGCGGCACTTGATCCGGCGCGACATCCGCGCGGGCAGTCCGGGCACCCGGCAATGCCAGGCAGACGGTAGCGAAGGCAGCATACACGGCGGCCCAGTCCACAATCGGTGCTGGACAGCACGGGGCAGAGCGGGTTGGCCCCGCCATCGGCCCAGCAAGCGCCTCCCAACGCCCGCCGCACTGCGGCGATCCGGTCCGCCGGCGCCGCGACGACGTCCAGGGTCCAGGTCAGCACCGCCCCGGCATTGCCCCACAGCACGCGCGGCGGCAGCCCGGCAGCGGCTAACCCTTGTGCCAACGGCTGCAAGTGAGTCCGCAGCAGCGGCGTCAGCCGCGCAACGGGGCAGGACGCCGCCGCTGCGCAACCGGAATGCGGCAGGCACAGCGCCGTCGGCTGCCCGGCGTCGGATAGGACGGCAGCCATGCCATCCAGTGCAATAGGGAGATCATGCTGCGTCGTCAGCGCCGCCGCGACTGTGGCCGGGATGAGAGCGAGCAGGTAGTGCTGGGACCAGAACGACAGCACCGCCCGGCGCTCCCCGCCCGGGAACGACGCGGCGTAGCGCGTCACCACGGAAGCCAGCTCGGCAGGGCGCAGCAGGTCCGGCAACGGCACCGCGCCCTGCTCCAGCAGGCGCAGCGTCCGGCCCAGACCAGCGATCTGCCCGGGAAAGGCCCGGCCCAAAGGCTTGTCCAGGACCGTCATGGCGGGCGTCGGGCCAGGGACCACAACAGCACCGGGCCACCAAGCAGGCCAGCGACCAGCCCGGCCGGGATTTCCGAGGGGAACAGGATGGTGCGCCCCAGCCAGTCCGCCGCCACCATCACGGACGCGCCGCACATCGCCGCCCCGGCCATCTGCGTCCCGGGCCGCGACAGCCCCAGCAGGCGGGCCAGATGCGGCGCCATCAAGCCCACAAAGGAGAGCGGACCGACCAGCAGCGTCGCCACCCCCGTCAGCCCCGCCACCAGCAGCAGCAGCGCCACCCGCGTCCGGCCTACCCTCAACCCCAAGGCCGCCGCCACCTCGTCGCCAAGCGACAGCAGCTCCAGCACCCGCACCGCTGATGCAGCTGCGGCCAGCAGCATCAGCATCAAGACGGCAGCTGCCCAGGCCAGGCCGGCATCCACTGCGTACGTGGAGCCGGACATCCAAGTCAGCACCGTTTCCGCCCGAGGGTCGCCGCTGGCCAGCAACAAGGCCAACAGAGCCTCGAATGCTGCACCCAAAGCAATGCCAGCCAGCAGCATCCGCTCCGGCGCCGCGCCGTGCCGGGCGTAGGCCAGCAGCACCGTGAGCACCCCGGCTGCCCCCGCCGCGCCTACCAACAGCCGGGTGCCAACGCCATCCACGCCGAACCAAAGCCCGGCCGCCAGGCCCAGCATGGTGCCGGTGCTCAGCCCGAGGACCTCCGGGCTGGCCACCGGGTTGCCGAGCATGCGCTGGAGTACCATGCCGGCCACCGCCAGCATTGCCCCGGCAGTCGCTGCGGCCGCCACGCGAGGCGCCCGCAGCGGCAGCAGGACTGTGTTCCATGCCCAGCCTTGCAGAGAGTTGCCCAGCGTCAATGCCAGCCCAGCCAGGGCCAGCAGCATCAGGACGCCGAACATGAGCGCCGGTGCGGCACGGGCCGCACGGCCTGTTGTCTCGGCAGATGCAGGCGGCGAGTATTGGCCCGCGGCCCGCGTCAGCAGCCAGAGCAGCAGCGGCGCACCCAGCATTGCCGTGGCTGCCCCCGTGGGCAACTGCATGGCCATCGGGTCGGCGGCGCGCTGGACAAGCTGGTCGGTCACGGCCAGCAGCGCCGCCCCCATCGCCGGCGCCCATGCCAGGCTGTGCCGTCCCGCACCCGCCAGCCGCGCCAGCATCGGCGCAGCCAGCCCTATGAAGCCGATCACTCCCACCAGGCTGACCACCGAGCTGCCCAGCGCCACGGCCACCACCAGCCCCGCAAGGCGTATGAGCGGGACGGGAACGCCGAGGCCCCGCGCCGCGTCGTCCGGCAGTTCCAACACCTGCAGGGGCCGGGCGAGCAGCCACGCCGCCAGCGCCCCAAGCACCAGGCGCAGCAGGAGCTGCCCCGGGACCATCCAGCCGAGCTGGGTCAGCGACCCCGAGCCCCAGACGAACAACCCGGCGAGCTGTTGGGTATGCAGCAGCGCGAGGACCGTGCCCAGCGCCCCGGCGTATAGGCTCACGGCCAGGCCGGCCAACGCCACGGCCACCGGTGCCAAGCCGCCGCGCCACGTCAATGCGAGGACAATGGCAACCGCGCCCGTGCCGCCGCAGAACGCCAGGATGTCCCGTCCCACGGTTGCCACCAGGCCCGGCGCATACAGCGACGCCGCGGCGAGCCCCAGATGCGCTCCGGCGGAAATCCCGAGCGTGCTGGGCGAGGCCAGCGGGTTGCGGAGCACCTGCTGCAGCAGCGCGCCAGCCAACCCCAGCGCCGCGCCGGACAGGAGGGCGGCGGCAAGGCGTGGTAGGAAGCTGTAAGCTGCCACGACCTGCGCCATGCTGGCCGGGTCGGGCCGGACCAGCGCCGGCCACCACAGGCTCGGCGGCACCTGCTCCGCCAGGCCCTGCACGGCCAGCAGCCCGGCCAACGCCAGCAGGAGAAGGCAGAGCGCGCCCGCCTGGCCCATCCGCTCAACCAAGCAGCGCCGCCCCTGTCAAACGCGGCAGCAGCAACGCCGCGAAGCGGTCCGCCGCCGGCAGGGTGCCGAACATCAGCACCGGCGGCAACGTGAAGACGCGCCGCTCCCGCACGAAGGGCAGCGCCTGCCACAGCGGGCTGGCGTCCAGCACGGCGGCGAGATCGGGCGGCTGCGGGTCTATGGCAAACAGGGCCGCGTCCCGCAGCGGCGCGAGCGCGTCCAGCCCCACGGTGGCGGACCCCCAAATTCCCACGGGGCCGGACCAGGCGTTGTGCAGGCCCAGCCGGTCCAGTCCGGCTTGCAGAATGCTGCCAGCGCCGTAAACCCGCAGGTGCCGCGGGTCGAGGAAGCTCGCCAGCAGCAGGGGGCGCGCGTGCCGCCCTGCCAGCCCGGCGCGGGCGGCGGCGTAGCGCGCTTCCACGTTGGCGATCAGCCGCTCCGCCGCGTCGGCTCGGCCCAAGAGCGCGCCGATGGCCCGCGCTGCCTCCGTGGAGCGTTCCCACGGGTGCTGCCGGGGCGTGTAGATGGGCAGGCGCAGCACCGGAGCGATGGCGCGGAGCTGCGGCAGGATAGGGTCATGCTCGGGTATGGCCAGGATGGCGTCAGGGGCAAGGTCAGCCATCGCTTCCAGGTTGGGCTGGGTGCGCTGGCCCACGTCCGTCACCCCGGCGGGCAGCACCGGTTCGATCACCCACTGCCGGTATTGCGCCGGCCCCGGCATGCCGACCGGCACGGCGCCTAGCGCCAGCAGGGTCTCCGTCAAGCCGAAGTCGAGCGAAACCACCTGGGGCGTGCCGGCCCGTGCCGGCGCAGCGAGGAGCGCTGGGACGACGCCAAGCACGGTGCGGCGGCACACTGGCGTCATGGAACGTAGGCGATCGGCGCCAGCCCGGCCGGGTGCGGCATCAGGCCGAGCCGGATGGCATAGATGTCCTCCAAGACCGGCCCGCGCATGATGGCGTCCGGCGTGCCGCGGGCGATCAGCCGTCCCCCGCGCAACGCCAGCAGCTCGTCGCAGAAGCGCGCGGCCAGGTTGATGTCGTGCAGCACGACGACGATGCCGATGCCATGCGCGCGGTTCAGGTCCTGGACGACCTGCAGCACGTCCACCTGGTGCGACACGTCCAGCGCGGAGATAGGCTCGTCGAGCAGCAGGCACCGGCTTTCCTGCGCGACGCACATGGCGATCCAGGCGCCTTGCCGCTCCCCGCCGGACAGGCTGGACACCTGGCGATCTGCGAACGAGGCGACGCCGGTGCGGGCCATGGCGGTCTCCACCGCCGCCCGGTCGCGGTCCGTCACCCGGCCCAGCGTGCCGTGCCAGGGGAAGCGCCCGAGCGCCACCAGCTCGCGCACGGTCAGCCCC
>CAXTDP010000552.1:0-4317 GCA_964242295.1 uncultured Acetobacteraceae bacterium
CGGGGCGAAGGTCGCCCTGACCGGCCGCCGGCTGGGCGCGCTGGAGGACACGGCCGCCGCCATCCGGGGCGCCGGCGGCGAGGCGATGCCGCTGACGATGGAGTTGTCCGACTCCGCCGCCATCCGGACCGCGTTCGCGGACATCCGGGCGCAGCTTGGTCCGGTGGACGTCCTGGTAAACAACGCCGGGTCGGCACCGCCGATCAAGAACATGCAGTGGATGCCGGACGAGCAGTGGGACGAGACGGTCGCGGTGAACCTGACCGCCGTTTATGCCGCGGTGAAGGCCGTGCTGCCCGACATGCTGGCGCGGGGCGGCGGGGTGATCGTGACGGTGTCGTCGCTGGCGGCGGTGCGGCCGAACCTGCTGGGCGGCGCCCCCTACGGCGCGGCCAAGGCGGCGGTGCAGAACTTCATGGGCTACCTGCGCGCCACCTACCGCAACGAGGGCCTGCGCGCGACCACCATCCTGCCGGGCGAGATCAACACGCCCATCATGGACACCCGCGCGCGGCCGCCCAGCGTGGCAGAGCGGGACCGGATGCTCGATCCGGACGACGTGGCGCGCCTGATCCTGCTGGTGTGCTCGCTCCCGGCTCGTGCGCTGGTGGAGGACATCGCGGTCTCGCCCACCTTCCAGCGCGACCAGAGCGGCGACATCGCCATCAGCCGTGACCTCGGCCGCCCCGCCTGAGGGCGGCCCACAAAAGGATTAGGGACATGACCATTCCAGGATTGGCCGCCCGCCTCGACGGCGTGGAGGAATCGGCCGCGACCGCTATGGCCGAAAAGGCCCGCAAGCTGCGCGCCCAAGGGATCAAGGTGATCGGCCTGGCTATGGGCGAGCCGGACTTCCCGACGCCGCCGCACGTGGTGGCCGCCGCCACCAAGGCCGCGGAAGCGGGCGATACCAAGTACCCGCCCGTCGCCGGAACCCCGGCGCTGCGGGCCGCGGTGCAGCGCAAGTTCCGCCGTGACAACGGCCTGGATTATGCGCCCGACGAGATCCTGATTACCAACGGCGGCAAGCAGGCGATCTTCGACGCGCTGATGGCGACCTGCAACCCGGGTGACGAGGTCATCATCCCGACCCCGGCCTGGATCAGCTACACCGACATGGCAAAGTTTGCCGGCGCCACGCCCGTGTTCGTCCCCTGCCCGCAGAACAACGGCTTCCGGCTGCAGGCGGAGGCGCTGGAGGCGGCGATCACGCCATGGACCAAGTGGCTGCTGCTGAACTTCCCCAGCAACCCGACCGGCGCCACGTGCTCGTGGGCGGACATGAGGGCCATCACGGACGTCATGCTGCGCCACCCGCACGTGTGGATCATGACGGACGACATGTACGAGCACCTGCTGTACAGCGGCGAGTTCTGCACCGTCGCGCAGGTCGAGCCGGGGCTGCGGGAGCGGACGCTGACGGTGAACGGGGCGTCCAAGGGTTATGCCATGACGGGTTGGCGTGTCGGGTTCTGCGGTGGCCCGCGCCGGCTGATCGCGGCGATGGAGAACGTGCAGGGCCAATCCACCAACGGCATCTCGACCGTGGGCCAAGCCGCCGCCGTTGCCGCCCTGGACGGGCCGCAGGGCCTGTTGGCCGAGCGGGCGGCGACCTACCGCGCCCGGCGTGACTTGGTCGTGTCACTGCTGAACGAGGCGCCGGGCCTGAGCTGCCACAAGCCGGAGGGTGCATTCTACGTGTTCCCGAACGTGGCCGGCTGCCTGGGTCGCGTCAGCGCAGGGGGCCGCCGGATCGACACCGACACGGACTTCGTGGCCGCCCTGTTGGAGGAGCACCATGTCGCGACCGTGCAGGGGGCAGCCTACGGCATGAGCCCGTACATCCGCGTCTCCTACGCGACGGACGAGGCCTCGCTGCGCGAGGGCTGCACCCGGATTCAGACCTTCTGCCGCGGCCTTGTCGCAGCACACTGAGGACAACGCCATGATCGGACATACCCTCCGCAGCCGTCTGCAGAACGGCGAGCGTCTTTTGATGGTGAACCCCCACCACGTGTCCTCCGGCCTCGTGGCTCGGCTGTGCGAGTTGGGGGCGGACACCGTGTTCCTGGATTGCGAGCACGGCAGCGCCAGCTTCGAGGACGTGCGCGCCATGGCGACGGCGGCGCGCGGCGCGGGCGGTGGCGCGATCGTGCGTCCGGACAGCCATGCCCGCTCGACCATGATCCGCTACCTCAACTGCGGTGCGGACGGGTTGATGGTGCCCATGGTGGAAACGGCCGACCAGGCCCGAGCCATCGTCGAGATGGTGCGCTACGCCTGCCCGGCCGACCATGAGAGGCGGCTGGTCATTTGCATGATCGAGACGCTGGAGGCGATCGCCAACCTCGATGCGATCTTGGCCGTGGACGGGGTGGATCTCTTGTTCATCGGCCCGGGTGACCTGTCGCAGTCGATGGGCTACCTGCCCAGCGTGCCGCTCGGCGAGGAGCGACCGCAGCCGGTGCAGGACGCAGTCGCGGGCGCGGTGGCAAAGATCCGCGCCGCTGGCAAGATTGCGGGCACGCTGGTGTTCGAGCACGAGATGGAGCGCTGGGCCGTTGCAGGGGTGCAGTTCTTCTATATTCACTCTGACCCGTTCCTGCGAACTGGCCTGGCAAGGATGCGCAAGCTGTCCGCGCCCTGATGCTTCGGTGTTAGGCGTTGGTGCATAAATCAGCGGCTCTTATTGGTTCCGGGGTGGTGCTGGTCCATCACGCAACCAAGCCGGCGACGAGGGCGCCAAGCAGGGCATTGCCACGTCGCCAAGCACTATGCACGAACTGGAGGAAGCCAAGGTAGTCCGGCAGCTTGTCCTTCGATATGCCCCGATATTCGCGTGACGTGCCTGCTGTTGCCCCGAACCCCGACAAGAGCCATTTTTTGTATACAAGGATGCAAGCATTCCGGATAACAGCCGCCAACGGGCCGAAAGGTCCGACGCAGCAATCGGAGGAACACCGCATGCCGATGAACCGCAGGCGCTTGGCAACTGGGTTGCTGGCTGCCGCCCTGCTGACCGTAACCAGCGCCGTCCCAGCGCAAACCCCGCCGGGCATCTTGCAAGGCGTGCTCAGCCGAGGCACGTTGCGCATCGCGGTGCTGCCCAGCCTACCGCCGTACAGCCGTGTCCTGCCGACCGGCGAGCCCGAGGGCTACGACATAGACATCGGCAAGAAGCTGGCCGAGGCGCTGAATGTGAAGCCGGAGTTCGTCGTCACCGACATCCCCGGCCGTGTCACCTCCCTACAAACCCGCAAGGTGGACGTGACGGTCGCCGACTTCACCCGCAACGTCGAGCGGTCCACCACTATCGCCTTCACCAGCCCCTACCTCGTCACCACCATGCGCCTGCTGGTGCCGGACGCGCATAAGGCGCACGCCATCACCGAGCTTGGTGACGGCGCCGGCCTACGCATCGCCATCTCCCGCGGCGGCACGGCGGAGCGCGCGGTGCCGGCGGCGCTGCCCAAGGCGACGGTCGTGCGCTTCAACACCCAGGCCGACGAGATGAGCGCCCTGCTGGGCGGCCAGGCCGACGCGATGGCGGAGGACGACTTCTACAACACCCAGGCCATCAAGGACCGGCCCGGCAAGCTGCGCCAGCTCGACGGCACCCTGGCCCGGGCGGAAATCGCCATCGGCGCCCCGGCGGGCGACGCGGACTGGCTGCGCGTGCTGAACCTGTTCGTGGACCAATTGAACGCCAGCGGCGACAACGCGCGCATGTTCAAGCAGTGGTTCGGTTTCGACCAGCCCGCCATCCAGGCCCGCTACTAGCCGCCGCGGCTAGGCCTTGGACTACACCTTCACGCTCCGCACCATACTTCCCTACATCGGGGAGCTATGGCCGGCGGCGGAGCAGACCCTGACGCTCTCGGTGCTGGCCATCCTCATCAGCCTGGTGATCGGTGCCGGGGTTGCAGTGTTGCGACGGGGACGGTCACGGCTGGGGCGCGGGCTGGCCGGCGCCTACGTGGAGGTGATGCGGAACACGCCGCTGCTGGTGATCCTTTACCTGGTTTACTTCGCGGCGCCGGGTATCGGCATACGTTTGTCTTCGTTCGCTGCGGCGCTGATCGGGCTGTCCCTGAACAGCGGCGGCTACATGGCGGAAATCTTCCGAGCCGGCCTTGCCGCGGTACCGCCGGGTCAGTCCGAGGCGGCGCGCAGCCTGGGACTGTCGGCGCTGCAGACCTTTGGGCTCGTCGCCTTGCCGCAGGTGCTGCGGACGATCTATGCGCCGCTGGGCAACCAGTTCATCTCCGTCATCCTGGCGTCCTCCCTCGCATCCGCGGTCGCGGTGGAGGAGGTCGC
>CAXTDP010000553.1:0-4314 GCA_964242295.1 uncultured Acetobacteraceae bacterium
AGGTGTCCGGCGAAAGCGACAGGACGACGGCAAGCGAGCAGACCCGGCCACCGCCCCCGCCCCGGCGCCGCACCGAAGCCGCGCTGGTCCGGCGCATACACCGCGATCCCGGCCGCGGCGAACTCCGGCCCCGGCAGCTCCCAGGCATCCCGGCTGTCGTTGAACCCGTGCAGCGCCAGCACGACCGCCCGCGGCGGCCCGAATGGCAGCCAGATCCGCACCGGCAGCTTCGCCCCGTCCGGCATCGTGAACAGCTCATCCGGCTGCAGCGACGCCGCGGGCAACGGCGCCAAAGGCGTGTTATAGGTCGGCAGCGCCGTGCAGCCGCCCAGGGCAGCCACCAGCAGCAGGACTCTCGGCCAGGCGCGCAACGTTGAAACCACGGGCGCGATGCGTATCATCCCGCTGCGCCTCCGGCCAGCACCCCAGCCAAAAAGGACATCCATGCCCGACGCCCCTTTCGGCAGCGACACGCCCCACCCTGACGTGGGCATCCCCGAGGTCCTGCACGTGGACGAGCGCGTGGTGGCCTGCGACGGCGGCACAGGCCAGCTCGGCCATCCCCGCGTTTGGCTGCGCATAGACCACCAGCAGACCTTCTGCCCTTGGTGCTCCCGCATCTTTGTCCTGAACCTTGGCGCCGGCAACGTGGACCACTAGGGTGGCGGACATCCAGGCCGACGCCATGGCGCCCGAGGCGGCTCCGATGCCGGCCGCCTCCGCCGGGCACCTGGTCCTGATTGACGGATCGGGCTTCATCTTCCGTGCCTTCCACGCCCTGCCGCCGATGACCCGGCCGGACGGCACGCCGATCAACGCGGTGTTCGGCTTTTCCAACATGCTGCTGCGCCTGCTGACGGAGCACGTCGGCACCCATGTCGCCGTCGTGTTCGACGCCGGGCGCACCACCTTCCGCAACGAGCTGTATGATAAGTACAAGGCCCAGCGCCCGGAGCCGCCGCCCGAGCTTGCGCCGCAGTTCCCCCTGGTGCGCGAGGCAACCGCCGCCTACGGCGTCGCCGGGGTCGAGCTGGACACCTGGGAGGCCGATGACCTGATCGCCTCCTATGCCCGCGTCGCGGCGGAGGCCGGGATGCGCGTCACCATCGTCTCGTCCGACAAGGACCTGATGCAGTTGGTCGGTGGCGGGGTGGTGATGCAGGACCCGATCAAGCAGAAGGAGATCGGCCCGGCGGAGGTCCTGGAAAAGTTCGGCGTCCCGCCCAGCAAGGTCGTGGACGTGCAGGCCCTGATGGGCGACAGCGTGGACAACGTCCCCGGCGTCCCCGGCATCGGCCCCAAGAACGCCGCGCAGTTGATCCAGGAATACGGCGACGTGGAGGGTGTCCTGGCCGCGGCGCCGGGCATGAAGCCCAGCAAGCGCCGCGACATGCTGATCCAGCACGCCGAAAGCGCCCGGATCAGCCGCAAGCTGGTGACGCTGTGTTGCGATGTGCCGCTGCCGCTGCCGCTGGACGACCTGCGCGCCAAGGAGCCGGACCGCCCCGCCTTGGCGGCGTGGCTGCAGGCCCAGGGCTTCAAGACCGCGCTGAACCGCCTGGGGCTGGAGGGCGTGGTCCGCATGTCCGCTCCCTCCATGCCTGCCCCGGCTGCGGTTGCGGCGCCGGCGGAGGGACAGCCGGCGTTCGGACCGTATGAGTGCGTCACCACCCTGGACCAGCTCCATGCCTGGATCGCGGAGGCGCAGGCGGCCGGGGTCATGGGGCTGGACACCGAAACCGACAGCCTGGACGCGCTGCGGGCCAACTTGGTGGGCCTATCATTGGCGACGGCGCCTGGCCGCGCCTGCTACGTGCCGCTCGGCCATCGCGCCGTGCAGCCCGTGGCGCAAGGGACGCTGGATGCCCCGGCGCCGGAGGCCGCGCCCGCCATCCAGCAGATTGCGCCGGAGGACGCCCTAGCCGCGCTAGCGCCGCTGCTGCGGGACGGCACCGTGCTCAAAGTGCTGCAAAACGCCAAGTATGACCTGATGGTGCTGGAGCGCGCGGGCCTGCCCGGCGTCGCGCCGGTGGACGACACCATGCTGATCTCCTACTCGCAGGAAGCGGGGCGGCACGGGCATGGCATGGACGAACTCTCGGTCCTGCATCTGGGTCATCAGCCCGTCAGCTATGACAGCGTGACCGGCACCGGACGCGCCCGCATCCCCTTTGCCGAGGTGACGCTGGACCGGGCGACGGCCTATGCGGCGGAGGATGCGGACGTGACGCTCAGGCTGTGGCACCGCCTGCGCCCGCTGATGCGGACCACGGGGAGCCTGGCCATCTACGAGCAGATGGAGCGCCGGCTGATCCCGGTGCTGATGCGCATGGAGCAGGCCGGCGTCCGCGTGGACGAGGCCGAGCTGCGCCGCATGTCCGCCGACTTCGCCGTCCGCATGGAGGTGATGGAGGCCAACATCCACAAGATGGCCGGCCGGCCCTTCAGCCTGGGCAGCGCCAAGCAGTTGGGGGAAATCCTGTTCGACGAGCAGGCCCTGCCCGGCGGCAAGCGCCTGTCCAGCGGCGCTTGGGGCACCGACGTCGTCGTGCTGCAAACCCTGGCTGATCAAGGTTACGAACTGCCGGCGCGCATCATCGAGTGGCGGCAACTGAGCAAGCTGCGCTCCACCTATACCGAGGCCCTGGTGGCGGAGATCAACCCGGCGACCGGGCGTGTCCACACGAGCTTTGCCCAGGCTATCACCAGCACCGGACGCCTGTCGTCCACCGACCCCAACCTGCAGAACATCCCGATCCGCACGGAGGAAGGTGCCCGCATCCGCAAGGCGTTCGTGGCCGAGGACGGGCACGTCCTGGTATCGTGCGACTACTCGCAGATCGAGTTGCGGCTGATGGCGCACGTCGCCGACATCGCGCCGCTGAAGGAGGCCTTCGCGACGGGCCAGGACATCCATACCCGCACGGCGTCGGAGGTGTTCGGAGTGCCGATGCAGGGCATGGACCCGGGCACGCGCCGCCGGGCCAAGGCGATCAACTTCGGCATCATCTACGGCATCAGCGCCTTTGGATTGGCCCGGCAGCTCGGCATAGATGCGGGGGAGGCGCGGACCTACATCGCCGCCTACTTCGCGCGCTACCCAGGCATACGCGCCTACATGGACCGTACCAAGGTCGAGGCGCGGGAGCATGGCTACGTGCTGACGCCCTTTGGCCGGCGCCTGTGGGTGCCGGGCATTGCCGACAAGCTGGCGCAGCGCCGGGCTTATGCCGAGCGTCAGGCGATGAACGCGCCGCTGCAGGGAGGGGCTGCCGACATCATCAAGCGGGCGATGGTGCGGCTGCCGGCGGCGCTGGATGCCGCCGGGCTGCGGGCACGGCTGCTGCTGCAGGTGCACGACGAGCTGCTGTTCGAGGCGCCGGAGGGCGAAGCGGAGGAAACTGCCGCAGTCGCCAAGCGGGTGATGGAGGCAGCGGCCACGATCTCCGTCCCGCTGGTGGTCGAAACCGGCCACGGCCATAGCTGGGCGGCAGCGCACTGACTGCTTCTCCTTCTTCCTCTCCCTCTGGGCTACGGCGGTCACACATGTCCGGAACGAGCTAGGGTTCATCCTTGTGCGGTGGCGTCGAGCTTGGCGAGGCCGCGGGTGATGGTGAGCGGGCCGGGCGGCTTGTCTCCTTTGGACCGGTATCTGGCCCAGCCGCCGGGACTGACTGCGATCCAGGCGAGCCAGGCCAGGGTGTCCGGGGCATAAGGGTTCTTGAGCGCCGCCGTGCGCCCTTTCACTTTGGTGCAGGCATGCAGCATCGGCAGGTCGTGGGTGTCTGCGGCGTCGCTGAGCGGCTGGGCGGTGGTCCCGTCGCGTGCCACGACAAGTTGCATCATGCGCACGGCCGCGACCAGCGCCGCGGTGGTCAGCTTGACAAAGCGCCCGGCTTTGGGGACTTGCGACTTTTCGACCGTCTTGCCGGGGCTTTTCAGGGTGCGGAACACCTGCTCGGTGGTCCAGCGCGCCCGATACCAGCCCGCCATCGTGCGCGCCTGGTCCAAGCTGTTCACGGCGTGCGTGGTCGGCAAGCACCAGTGCAGGGGCGGCTCGCGCGCGGGCGGATCCACTTCGGCGGCATCCACCACACGCAAGGCAACGCTTGCGGCCACGCCGCGGCACCGCCACGTCGTAGCGGTCCCGTATAGCCCAGGAGACCGCAACGGATACCAGCGTGCCGCCGCCCACAAGCGCGTGGTCCTGGCCGGCGTGCACCAGCAGGCGCACGTCTGCGGGCCAGCGGGCAAAAGCGTCGTAGATGCCGCTTTCGGCGTCGCTCACCACCGTCACCCCGCCTGCGCCCTCCA
>CAXTDP010000554.1:0-4299 GCA_964242295.1 uncultured Acetobacteraceae bacterium
CATGGTGCGAACCGCCGGGCAACAGCGCCCGGATCGCAGCATCATGGAGGACCTAGGCCCCCGCCGCGATTACCCGATGTCCGCACATGCACCAACGCTCATCAGGTGCTCAACCGTATGATCCGCACCGCTAAGCCCGTCTCCGTCCGACGCTGAACCCTGCGGGTCAGGGATCCTGCTGCCTATGCTCGGGTCTATGCACCAACGGCGACGCCGGGGTCAGCGCTGGGCGCCAACTGATCGGAGAAAGGAGGCCGCCTTACCTAGGTAGTAAGCGTACCCTCGCGATTGGCGCAGACAAAGTCATCGCCAGGCCAGGAGATCGAAGGGGCGGTGAACGGTGCCGTTCTGCACCATGACCGTGGCTGTGCGCCCCATCAACAGCGTGACGTCGCCCGGAACGTCATCCAGCGTGACGCGGACCGGCACACGCTGCGCCAGCCGCACCCAGCTGAAGGTAGGGTTCACGTTGGCCAGCATGTCGCCAGAGGCCGAGCGTTCCCGGTCGGAGATGGCGGCAGCCACAGCCTGCACGTGCCCCTTGAGGATGGCGGAAGTCCCCATCAGCTGCACGGTCACCTTGTCGCCTACCGCGATCCGGTCGAGCTTGGTTTCCTCGAAGTAGCCTTCAACCCGGATCGTATCGCGGTCCATCAGGGCGAACACGCCCTTGCCGGCGGCCACGTAGTCGCCGGGGCGGAGGTCCACGTTGGTCACCGTGCCACTGACCGACGCCTTCACCTCGGCCCGTTCAAGGTTCAGCATCGCCAAGCTACGATCGGCCAGGGCCTGCCGGTATGAAGCGGTGGCCAGCTTCAGCGCCGCGTTCGCCTGCTCCTGCTTCTGGATGGACGTGCTCAGCGTATCGAGTTGGCGGTAGCGGTTGTAGTCGCTCACTGTCTGGTCCAGCGTTGATTTGCGGGCCTCTACCACGGCATCCGCCTGCTGCAATGCGATGTCGAACCGGGCCGGATCGATGCGGAACAGCACGTCGCCCCGATGCACGACCTGTTCATCGTGGACCAGGACCTCGGCCACCGGGCCGGACACGTCCGGCGTGACCGCGACGATGTCGGCGCGCACCCTGCCATCCCGGGTCCAGGGGTCGTCCACGTAGTAGGACCAGATCTGCCGGCCCACCAGCACGGCGACCAGCACCATCGCCGAGGTCGCTGCCACACGGCCGAACTTGCGCAGGAGGTTCATCAGGACGTCCAGGATAAGGCCAGGGTGATGACGCAACCCAGCACGATGACAAACAGGGACAGGTCGAACAGCGCGGGATGCCAGATCAGCCGGTAGATGCCAGTCAAGCGCAGCCCAAAACGCATCAGTGCCGTCACGGCGACGGCGATGGCAGTCCAAACCATGAGCGACGGCACGAACACGCCGTAAAGGTTCAGTTCACCGATCATGCGGCCTGCGCCACCAAAGCGGTAGGGCCAGCTCGGGAAGCCGTGAGCGAACCGGAAAAGGAGGAGCCGGGAAACAGGCCCAACCGCAGGCCGGCAAGACCCATGAGCACATCATCCCGTGCCGTGCCGGGGGGCAGGGAAGCTGCCTGGGCCAGCGCTTCGTCCAGCATGGGCAGGGATAGGCGGGCTGCCGTATCTGAGGCACCGCCCCGGGCACGGAACTCGTCCGCCAAGCCGTCAAGCACGCGATCGAGGGTCACCACGATCACGCCCGGCAGCTGATGCCGGGCTCGACGCAAGTCAAGAATGTTCAAGCCGATGCGGATAACGGCCATCATGTCGGGCCAGGCCTGCCCGGGCGTCTGGCGCGGTGCCATCTGGCCGACGCGGTCCAGCAGGAGACTCGCGAAGGCCGCCCGGTTACCCTGACCCCTTTGCTCCGCGGCGCGGGCCAGCGAGGCCCAGCTTGCCTTGACCATGCGTTGCGCCACCCAGTGTGGCTGCACCACCCGGGCCACCGAGGTGACGATGGCGCCGAGCCAAAGACCACCTACCACGGCCAACCCGCCGTTGACGAAGGTCGGGAAGTCCCCGGCGTAACGGCCCTGCAGCCCGATCAGCGTCGGGATGTTCGCGCACAAGGCGAGCCCGATCAGAGATGTGGCAGGGTTGGCCGCCACCAGTCCGGCCCCGAGCAGCACGGGCGCCAGCAGCAGCACAAGTGTCTCATAGTCATGAGCCAGGGGCAGCAGCGCGAAGACGTAGCCGGCACTCACCAGCACCGCGACCAGGGTCCATTTGGCGAAGGCAAGCTGCGGCCGCACCGGGCTGTCGATGGACGAGAAGAAGCTGCAGACCACCGCCATCACCGGGAGCGAGCTGCCTTCCGGCCAAGCCGTGGCGATCCAGAAGCCGGCGCCTAGAACCATCGCGAGCACAGCGGCAACGGCAGAGCGCAGGGCAAGGCCCAGGTCGGCATGCCGGGCCCGGGTGCCGCGGGCACCCTCGATGTCCGGCCAAGCCAGCATCGGGCGGCCCGGTGCGCCGAGGATATGCCGGGTCAGCGTTTGGCAGTCGACTTGCAGATCCACCAGCTCCCGCAGGCGCAGCAGAAGGTTAGAGGCCAGTATCTCTGGCCAGTTCGGCGCCTTGTGGCACTCAAGGCCACGGCGTGCCTGGTCGATGGTGGCTTGCAACGGTGCCGCTTCCGGGGCGGACGCACCCTGATCCAGCCAGGTTCGGACGGCATCTACTGCCCCGCACACAGCTGGGGACCGTTGGTCCGAAGGCAGCGCCTCCAATCGATCAGTGACCGAGGAGCTGAGAGGCAGCAGCAGCAGCATGCGCGAGCGAAGCATCTCGGCCCACCGCCTTGCCTGGCGGGGAGAAGCCGGGTCGAAACCGAGGTGGGTGGCCAGCAAGTCAATCTCGATTGCGGCAGCGGCCAGTCCTGCGGCAGACACCTCCGGCGTTCCGTCGAGCGGCAAGTCGTGCGGGTCCCGCATGGCGTTGCGCAGCAGCAGTGCTGCGTCTTGCAGCCAAGTCTCCACCCGGCTGGCGAAGGCACGGGCGATGGGTTGCGGAAGCACGATAGCCCCGACCAGGCTGGCACAGACGATTCCGAGCCCGATTTCCTGCACCCGGGAGATCGCGGTCAGGAAGATACCGCCGGGATCATCGACCGCGGGAAAGCCGATGATCGGGGCGGTATAGCCCGCCAGCATGAAGACGTAGCTGTGCGGCCGGCGGTCCAACAGGGACAACATCAGGCAGACCCCGGTCCACAGGGACAGCCAGACCGTCAGCAGTTCAGGCGAGGCAACCAGGTTCGGCACCAGGAGCACCGCGCCGACGCCGCCGAGTGCCGTTCCCAAAAGCCGGTACAAAGCTTTGGACAGGGTCGGCCCGGCAAAGGGATGCGACACCACGTATACCGTGGTAACCGCCCAATAAGGGCGCGGCAGGTCGATCCACAAAGCAATATACAGCGCCAGGCATGCGGCCGCGAAGGCCTTGCCGGAGAACACCCAGGCTCGCCAGCCCGGAAGCGTCATGCCAACACCCCACCGAACCCCTGCCAGCCGTGCAGGAACATCGTCACGGCGTGACGCACCCAATCATCCGGCGTGATGGCGAGGGAAGGCGGGCGGCCCGTGAGGGCGACACGCATCGGGGCGCCGACGACCATGTCGTAAAGCAGGCGTGCCGCCACCTCGTCGGATTTGGTGGGCTCGCCGTCAGCACCGCGGGCCTGGCTCAGCAGCCGCGCCAGTTGCGGGATCGGTCCCTGCTCGATTTGCGCCACCAAGAGGTTGACCAAGGACGGGAAGCGATAGGCTTCCGCCAGCATCACGCGGTTGAGCCGCACCATGTCCGGTTCCAGCATCACCGACAGCAACTGCCGGCCCAGCTGCTCGAACTGAAGCTGCAGACTATCGTCAGGGTCGAAACCGACGACGACCTGGCGCCAGTCCTGCAGCATGGCGCCGACTACGGCAGCGAAGATCGCCTCCTTGTCGCCGATCTTCACGTAGAGGGTGCGCTTGGTGACGCCGGCACGATCCGCGATCTCCTGCACACTCGTCGCGGCGAACCCCCTGGTCAGGAACAGCTCCCGCGCCGCTGCCAGGATGCTGGCGGGGAGCAGCTCGGCCAATTGGCGGTGCGGCCGGCCGATGCGGCGGCTCGAGGGCTGCGAAGCGACTGCATTGGCGGAAGATAGCGCGGGTATTGACACTACGCAGTTTCATTTAGCCCGGACGGCACGCCATTCAAGTCGCAGCGGCGAACAAACGTCATCATTGATGCGCGGCGTCCCGGGCCCGTCGCAAGATTGGGGGTGCAGCCGCCAATTGGCTATTTCGCCATTGTTCCCCGGCCGAGG
>CAXTDP010000555.1:0-4286 GCA_964242295.1 uncultured Acetobacteraceae bacterium
CAGACGGCGCGGCATCACGTGGCGTCCGCGTCCGCGACGGCATCCAGGGCGGCGCGCTGGGCCGCATGCAGCCGGCTCGTGCCCAGCCGGGCCAGGCCCAGCAGCTCCCCGAGCTGCGCCTCGCTGAACGGCGCGGCCTCCGCCGAGGCCTGCACCTCGACGATGGCGCCCGCATCCGTCAGGACGAAGTTGGCGTCCGCCTCCGCCCCGCTGTCCTCGGCATAGTCCAGGTCCAGCAGCGCCGCGCCGCCGACCAGCCCGCAACTGACCGCCGCGACCTGGCCGCGCATGGGGGAGCCCGCGATCACCCGGTTCCGCCGCAGGTGCCGGAACGCCAGCTCCAGCGCCACCCAGGCGCCGGTGATGCTGGCGCATCGCGTGCCGCCGTCGGCGTTCAGCACGTCGCAGTCCAGGGTGACGCTACATTCGCCCATGGCGGAGCGATCCACGACGGCGCGCAGGCTGCGCCCGATCAGGCGCTGGATTTCCTGGGTGCGCCCGGACTGCTTGCCGCGGGCGGCCTCGCGGTCGCCGCGCTGGTGGGTGGCGCGGGGCAGCATGCCGTATTCCGCCGTCACCCAGCCCAGCCCGGTGCCGCGCAGGAAGGACGGGGTGCGACTGCTGACGCTGGCGGCGCACAGCACCTCGGTCCCGCCCATGCGGATCAGGCAGGACCCTTCGGCGTGCCGGGCGAAGCCGGGTGTGATCGAAACGTCTCGCATTGCATCCGCGGCGCGGCCGGCATGGCGCATGGTGATGTCCTGTGATGGGGAACGACCATATAGCGCAGTTGGGCCGGTTCTTGCACGGCACGGCACGCCACGGCGCGGCACGCCATGGCACGCCAATGGCACAAAGGAGCGGGACAGGGCATGACCATCGGCTTGGGGATCATCGGGGCCGGCATCATGGGCGAGCGCCTGCTGCGCGCGGCCCAGGAGCAGCCGACGGACGCCGTGCACCTGTCCGGCATCTGGGACTCCGCGTCCGCCGCGCTGGACCGGATCGGCGCCGCCGTGCCCGGCGTTGCCCGCGCCGCCTCCGCCGAGGCGGTGATCGCCGGCGCCGACTGCGTTTACGTTGCGACGCCGCCCGGCACCCATCTGCACTATGCCCGCATGGCGATGGCTGCCGGGAAGGCGGTGTTCCTGGAAAAGCCGCTGTCCGCGGACATGGCGGACAGCCGGCGCTTCCTTGGGGAGGCCAACAACGCCCGCGTGGCGGTCAACTTCCCCTTCGCATCCTCCCCGGCGGTGGCGAGCCTTGCCAACTGGCTGGAGGCCGGGGTCACCGGGGCGCCGCGCGGGTTCAGCGTGGACGTGGGCTTCGCCAGGTGGCCGCGCCCCTGGCAGATGGATGCCGCGCCCTGGCTGGACCGCCGGGCCGAGGGCGGCTTCACCCGGGAGGTCGTGTCCCACTTCCTGTTCCTGTCGCGCCGCCTGCTGGGGCCGCTGCACCTGGCGTCCAGCTACGCCGAGTATCCCGCGGACGGGGTGGGCACCGAGCGGTCCATACGCGCCCGGCTGGATGCCGGCGGGCTGCCGGGCCGGCTGGAGGGCGCGGTCGGCGGCACGTCGGCCGATGACACCAACACCTGGACGGTCAGCGGCGTCGGCGACATACGCCTGCGCGACTGGTCCATCGCCGAGCGGCAACGCCCGGACGGCTCCTGGGTGCCCGATCCCGACGCCGTGCCAAACGAGCGCCTGCGCCCCCTGGTGCTGCACCTGCAATTGCAGGAGGTCGCCCGCATGACCCGCTGCGAGGCGCACCACCTGGCAACGGTGACGGAAGCCTATGAGGTGCAGGAGGTGGTCGAGGCCATCCTGTCCGGCGCCTCGCCCCCCCAAGCGACCCGGCGGGAATAGCCGCATGGTGGACACCAGGGACCGCGGCGGGCCGCCGCGCACCGGGATGCCGCCAGGGCTTGATCCCCGGGCCGCGACCGTGCTGCGGGAGATCGTGGAGCAGTATGTCGCCACCGGCGAGCCTGTCGGCAGCCGCACCTTGTCGCGCCGCCTGCCGATGTCGCTGTCGCCGGCGACGATACGCAACGTGATGGCGGACCTGACGGACGCCGGGCTGCTGTTCTCCCCGCACACCAGCGCCGGCCGCCTGCCGACCGACCGCGGGCTGCGCTTGTTCGTGGACGGCCTGCTGCAGACCGGCAGCCTGCCGGAGGAGGAGCGGGAAACGATTACCCGGGCGCTGGAGGCGCGCGGGCGCAGCCTGGAGGACACCCTTGCCGACGCCAGCTCCATGCTGGGCGGGCTGGCCGGGGCCGCAGGCCTGGTGCTGGCGCCGAAGTCGGACGGAGCGGTGCGGCACATCGAGTTCGTGCAGCTCGGGCCGGGCCGGGCGCTGGTGATCCTGGTGTCGGCGGACGGGCAGGTGGAGAACCGCGTTATCGAAACGCCGCCGGGCCTGCCGCCATCAGCGCTGACGGCAGCGGCCAACTACCTGAACGCCCGCCTGCTGGGCCGCAGCCTGGCGGAGCGCAACCTGGCAGAGCTGCGCCGGGCCGTCAGCGCCGAGATGACTGAGGACCGGACCCAGTTGGATGCCCTGACGTCCCAGGTGGTGGAAACCGGGCTTGCCATCTGGACCGGGGAGGGACGGGGCGGCGCCCTGATCGTGCGCGGCCAGGCCCGGCTGCTGTCGGAGGTCACGCAGATCGAGAACCTCGCAGCGATCCAGAACCTGTTCGAGCGCCTGGAGCAGCAGGAAACCATGCTGCGGCTGTTGGACCTGGCGGAGGCATCGGACGGGGTACGCATCTTCATCGGCGCGGAAAGCGGGCTGTTCGGCGCCAGCGGCGTCGCGATGGTGGTGGCGCCGGCGCGCAACGACGCCGACCGCATCGTCGGCGCCATCGGGGTGATCGGGCCGACGCGGATCAACTACGGCCGCATCATCCCCGTCGTGGACTACACGGCCCGCGTGATCGGCCGCCTTCTGGGCTGACGCTGATGGTCAAATGTACGTAACGGTACATCAACAGTCTCGCGACTGCGATGCCGGCAGCGAACGAAAGTGGATGCGGCCCGTTGACCCGCTGTGAGCAAACCTCCGGCGGCCCTTCCCATGCCCGACAAACAGAACTGCCTCCTCCTTGTCGAAGACGACGCGCTGGTCCGCATGACCGTCGCGCTGATGCTGGAAGATGACGGTTTCGGCGTGGTCGAGGCGTCAACGGCGGAGGAAGCGCTGACGCTGATGCGCGGTGGGCTGCATGCTCCGGTGATGGTGACGGACGTGGACCTCGGCGCCGGCTGGAATGGAATGGAGCTGGCGGACCAGCTTCGCGCCCTGGCGCCCGAAATGGTCATCGTTTTCATCACGGGCCGTCTTGCGTCGCTCGCTGGACGCGCCTTGGGACCGCGCGAGGCGGTGCTGCCGAAGCCGTTCGAAGGCGCAGAACTGGCCCGGCTGGTGCGAAATCTGGTGAATCGCTGAGCTTTCCGACCCCGCCAGGTTTTCTTTGTGGGCCGCAACCATTTCCCACCGAACGACGTTGGGCAGGCATAGCAACGGAGGAGAACCGGACATGAACGCAACGAAGCTTGGACTTGCTGCTGTACTGATTTGCGGCGTCGCGTCTGCCCAGACCACGACCACCACGCCCGGCACCACGGCGCCGGGAACCACAATGGGCACGACGCCGGGCGCTCCCGGCCGCACCCTGCCCGGCGTCACCACCAACACTCCGGCCCAACTCAATCCCAGCAACAACAGCTCCGCCACCGCGCCCGCGGTGACGACCAGCAACGCCAACAACAAGACCGCTGCCGCTCCCGTGAAGGGCCGCAACAGCTTCACGATGAACGAGGCGCGTCGCCGGATCGAGAAGGGCGGCTTCACCCAGGTGACTGGCCTCAAGAAGGACGCGGACGGCGTTTGGCGCGGCAAGGGCATGAAGAACGGCTCGTCCGTGGATGTTTACTGCGACTACCAGGGCAACGTCGGCGCCGCCTCGTAACCACTTCCAGTTTCAAGGAACCAGAATCATGCGCACTATCGCACATGTCTATCCCACCTACGCCGAAGCAGCCCGGGTCGTTTCATCGCTCGAAAGCGCCGGCATCCCGCACAGCGACATCAGCATCGTGTCGGGCGACAAGGACCATGCGAACACAGGTTACGGCAGCACGGCTGGAACGACCGGGACTGACACCGGCCTGACCAGCGGCGACCCGGAGCAGGGTGCGGCGACAGGCGCCGGCACCGGGGCCAGCCTCGGCACCGTGCTGGGTGGCGGCGCAGGGCTGCTGGCCGGCATCGGCGCG
>CAXTDP010000556.1:0-4280 GCA_964242295.1 uncultured Acetobacteraceae bacterium
CCCAGCCGCAGGCGCGACGCCGCCAGCCCCAGCCCGCTGGCCCGGCAGCCTCGTCGGCGGCGGTTTCCCGCTGGTGGTCGAGGCGCAGGGCGAGCAGCGCCGGGCCAGCGTCGGCTGCCTGGTAACGGACGGGCACACGGTTTACGCCCTGACCAACCGCCATGTCTGCGGCCCGGCAGGCACGCCGGTGTCGGTGGACGGACGGGACGGCATCCGCGTCATCGGCAGGGCGTCCGGCCTGCAGCAGGGCCGGCTGCCGTTCACCGACGTGTATCCGGAGTTCCCGGGCCGCCACGCCTACGCCACCCTCGACATCGGCCTGATCGAGCTGGACGACCTGGGAAGCTGGACCAGCCAGGTTTATGGCCTGGACGCGCCTGCCGGCCCGATCGCGGACCTGAACGAGGGCAACCTCGGTTTGCAGATCGTGGATCAACCGGTGGTGGCCTATGGCGCGGGGTCCGGGCTGCTGCGGGGCGGATCAAAGCGCTGTTCTACCGGCATCGGTCGCTCGGCGGGCACGACTACGTCGCGGACATGCTGATCGCGGCGGAGCCGGGCAGCCCCGTGACCGGGCCGGGCGATAGCGGCACCGTCTGGCACCTGCCGGTAACGCCATCCGGCGCCAGCACGCCGGTGCTGCGCCCGGTGGCGGTCGAGTGGGGCGGCCAGGCGCTCGCCGGCGCGGACGGAGGACGGCTGAACTTCGCGCTGGCGACCAACCTGGCCAAAGTCTGCGACATGTTGAATGTGAACCTGATGCTGGAGCACAACACCGCCGCCACCCCGTTCTGAGGCCAGGTCGGCCATTACAGCATCGCGACATCAGCCATAGACGCGGTCCGCGACCCGGCGTTGGCCGCGCTGCTGGGGACCAACCGGGAGCGCATCAGCTTCCGCCCCGATGAACTCAGCGCCGAACAGATACGCGCCCGCCTGGCCCAGGGCGGCTTCGTGGAGCTGGCCGATGTGCCGGACTTGGTCTGGAAGCGTCTGCCCGGCAAAACGCCCGGCGGACGGGACGTCGCCACCAACACCGGGCCGGAGCATCCCAACCACTACGCCGACATAGACCAGGCCGGCGCGGACGGCCGCACGCTGCGCGACCTGTGCCTGGCCGACAAGTCGCAGGTGTCGGCCGCGGCCTGGCAAGCGTTCTATGACGGCATCGGCGCCAAGGATGCGCGCGCCCGCGGGCTGCTGCCGCTGCGGGTGTGGCAGTTCTTCGACGCCGTGGTGGCGGAGCTGCGGGCCGGGCAGTTCGCGCGCGCGGTGTGCGGCATGGGGCTGGTGTCGCACTATGTCGGCGACGCCTGCCAGCCGCTGCACGGTTCGGTGCTGTCGGACGGCTACCGCGACCGGCCGGCGCCGGGCGGCAAGGGGTGGGCGGGGCGGGGTGTCCACTCGACATTTGAGGACCGCATGGTGGACCGGTTCTCCGCCCTGCTGCTGGCCGGCATCGGCCCGGCGGCCAAGGCCAAGGCAGGGGACGCGGTGCCGCCGATCCGGAACGGGCAGGATGCGGCGTTTGCGGTGCTGAGCCTGATAGACTTCTCCGCCCGCACCCTGCTGCCGGCGGAGCTGTGCGACCGCTACATCGCGCTGGGCGGCGGCACGTCGCGGCCGGTGGTGCAGGGATTGTGGGACAGTTTCGGGGAGCGGACGGCGACCTTGATGGGGGCGGGGGCGAACACCCTGGCAGCGGTGTGGGACGCGATGGCTGCCGTAGCGGGAGTGACGCTGCCGGGGGCGCAGGCGT
The DNA here is from genome assembly GCA_964242295.1 of uncultured Acetobacteraceae bacterium. Classification (GTDB taxonomy): domain Bacteria; phylum Pseudomonadota; class Alphaproteobacteria; order Acetobacterales; family Acetobacteraceae; genus DASWOJ01. The sequence goes on from CAXTDP010000556.1 coordinate 1,760, forward strand.
TCACGGAGGCGGAACTGGCAGCAATCTACCAGGACCCGGGATTCGTGCCGTCGCGGACACTGGATATGATCGGGCCGTTGCTGTCGGCGCCGGATGCGCCTGCGCCGGGTCCGGCAACGGTCCGCAAGCCGGCTGCCGCAAGGGGCAAGGCACGGCTCAGCCCGGCCCGTTAAGCACCGCCGGTAGCGAATGGACGCCGGCGGTGGCAGGCTCCGGACCTCGACCCGGGGCGATGCGAACCCCAGCACAAGGGATCACACGTCAATGCCGTCCGACCTCGCTGCCGTGTTCAGCCACATTGATAGGCAGCGGGACGCCTACGTAGACCGCCTGCTGGACTACCTCCGCCATCCCAGCATCAGCGCGCACAACCTTGGCATCACCGAGGTTGCCGCCCTCCTGGCCGAAATGCTGTCCACTCTTGGTATGGACGCGAAGATCATGCCGACCGCTGGCCATCCGATGGTGCTGGCGCGCTGGGACGAGGCGCCGGACCTGCCGACCGTGCTGCTCTACGGCCATTACGACGTGCAGCCGCCAGATCCCTTGGAGGCCTGGACGACCCCGCCCTTTGAACCGCAAGTCCGCGACGGCCGGGTGTATGCCCGTGGGGTGGCCGACAACAAGGGACAGCACCTCGCGCAGATGTTGGCCATCGAGGCGCATTTGCGGGTGCACGGGCGGCTGCCGTGCAACGTCGTCCTGCTGCTCGAAGGAGAGGAAGAGGTCGGCAGCCCGCACATTGCCGGGTTCGTCCGCGCCCACCAGGACGAACTGCGCGCCGACCTGGCCGTGACGGCGGACGGGCAGATGCATGCCTCCGGTCAGCCAACGCTCAAGTTCGGCTCGCGCGGCGTTGTGTCGTTCGAGCTGCGGGTGCGCCATGCCAAGCGCGACGTGCATTCCGGCAACTTCGGCGGCGTGGCGCCGAACCCGATCTGGACCCTGGTCCACCTGCTTGCCACCATGAAGGACGCGGCAGGCTGCATCACCATAGCTGGGTTTCATGACGACGTTTCGTCGCCCAGCCTAGAGGAAAGGGAAGCGGCGGCACGCCTGCCGATTGACCTTGACGGGTTCAAGCGGTCGCTCGGCCTGTCCCGGCTGGACGCGCCGGAGGAGCGGTCGTTCTACGACCGGCTGAGCTTCCACCCGACGTTGACGATCAATGGCCTGCACGGCGGCTACGCTGGGCCAGGAACCAAGACGGTGCTGCCGCACGAGGCGCTCGCAAAGTGCGACATACGCCTCGTTGCCGACCAAAGGCCGGCGGACATCCTGGCCAAGGTGGCGGCGCACGTCGCCCGCCATGCGCCGGAAGTGGAGTTCGTCACGTTGGAGGAAGGCATGTTCCCATCGAAGACGCCGCTCACCTCGCCGATGGCTGCGCCGGTGCGCCAGGCGCTGCACGACGCCTACGGGATGGAGCCGCTGCTGTATCCCACCGGCTTCGGCAGCCTGCCGGGGTATGCCTTCACCGGCATCCTCGGCATCCCCGCCTTTGTAGTGAACTATGCCAACGCGGATGCGGCGAACCACGCGCCGGACGAGAACATGACGCTGGAGTGCTTTCACAACGGCATCCGTGCCGGGGCGGCGCTGCTGCACGCGCTTGGCTTGAAGGACTGGCCCGGAGGACAGCCAACTCCTGGCGCCGCACCTACCTGATGGCCCGGCGCATCGGGAACGCGGACTTGCCGCCGAAGGAGGCCACTGGCTCCCCGGCGTCCCGATAACCGTAAGCGCGATAGAACCGGTGTGCCTTGACTGTGCTGGTAAGATGGCATGACGCATGTCCCCACCCTGCCGTGCAACGCTCCATCGCCAGCATCAGGCCCTTGCTGACCCCCGCAAAGCGCGCCCAGGGCGCAACGTAATTCAGCGCGATCCTCCCGTCCGGCATCACCATTCCCACGCCGCCGATCCCCGTGCCGCCGGTTGCGACAAGGACGCCGGCCGGGTTGGCTTCGATCCACTGCCTCATTTGATCCGGGGTCTTGTTGGCAAGCCAGCGGTCGAGGATGGCGCGGTCGCCGTCATGGTCTGCGCCGCACAGTTCGACGATCGAACTTCGGATAGCTGCACATGCCTCCTCGGCCTCGCTGATGACCACGGGACGGAAGATCCAGCCGTGCAAGCCGGGTGAAAACATGCCGCTCTCCAGAGGGCAGCGCGTCATCAACCGCCTGCCGTTCCTGTTGCTGTGGGTCAGCGGAGCGGCGTGCCTCTCCATGACCGCTATACATGGCGCTGCCAGCTCCTGGACCACCACGCCGCAAGCGGCTTGCACCGACGGCCAAACCTCAATGCCGGAAGTGGCGCACTCCCGTCAGCATCATCGCCACTCCTGCCGCGTCCGCCGCCGCGACCACCTCGGCGTCCCGCATGGAGCCGCCGGGCTGGATGACGGCCGTGGCGCCGGCCGCCACCGCGGCCTGCAAGCCGTCCGCGAACGGGAAGAAGGCGTCCGACGCCACCACCGATCCCTCCGTCAGCGGCGTCGGCAGCCCGGCGGCGCGGG
>CAXTDP010000557.1:0-4274 GCA_964242295.1 uncultured Acetobacteraceae bacterium
CGCTGGCCGACCCGTTCGGCTACCCGCTGCGCCTGCGGACGTCCACGAAGCTCGGTTTCAAGAATCCGAAGTGGATCACCGCCATTGAGGTCACAAACACCTATCCCGGGGGGTATTGGGAGGATTTGGGGTTCAACTGGTTCAGCGGCATCTGATGGGCGGCGGCCCGTGAAGCCTGGGGCTGCATTCTACGTTGAGCGAGGTGCGGCCGGTTGGACATTTGGCTGAGCCACACGACGTGATGCGGGACGGCCAGCGCCTTACCCAAATCCCATGAACCCCGCCATCTCCGAAATCTGCCCCGCCCCTCGCAGCCGTTCCAAATCCGGTGTTGGCCGCGCCGTCCGGGCATCTCCCGCCAGCGCCGCCTCCAGCGCCGCGGCGACCGCCAGCACGTAGGCGTCGCCTCCCCGAGGCCCGACGATCTGCAGCCCGAACGGCATTCCCGCCTGGTCCAGCCCCACCGGCAGCGACACCGCCGGGTGCCCCACCAGCGTCACCGCATAGGCCAGCGACAGCCAGTGAAAGTAGGTGCGCGTCTTCACCCCATCTATCCCCGACGGGAACAGCTCCGTCCAAGGCCGCGGGCTGATGGTGATGCTCGGCGTGATCAGCACGTCGTGCCCGGCGAAGAACTCTTGCCACCGCCGATACATCGCCGTCTGCAGGGACAACGCCCGCGCGACGTCCGCTGCCGAGTAGCGCAGTCCCTCCGCCACGTTCGCCCGCACGTTCGGCCCGACGTCATCAGGCCGGTCCCGCACCCGCTCCCCGTGCGCGGCGATGAACCCTACCGCCCGCAACACCTCGAACGCCTCGTCCGCCCCAGCGCAATCCGGAGCCGCGTCCTCCGCACGCGCGAACCCGGCGCGGAACAGCGCCGTCTTTTCCGCAAACACCTCGGCCACGTGGCGCTCCACCGGCGCGAACCCTAGGTCGGGTGAAAACGCCGCACGCACTGCCGACAGGTCCACCAGGGCCGGCCGGGCAAACTCCGCCGGAGTCCGTACTTGCCGTCCATGCATAGTGGTCGCCAAGGGGTCGCGCGGGTCGTCCGACACCATCGCCGACAGCAGCAGGCACGTATCCGGCACGTTGCGCGCCATCGGCCCCAGCACGGCCAGCGGCGACCATCCGTGCAGCCGGCCCTCCGCCGTCACCAGCCCCGGCGAGGGACGGAACCCCACGACCCCGTTGAACGCCGCCGGGTTGCGCAGGCTGCCGCCCATGTCCGACCCGGACGCCAGCGGGACCATCCCGCAGGCCAGCGCCACCGCCGACCCACCAGACGATCCGGCGGCGGAGCGCGAGGGATCGAACGGGTTCCCCGTCGCCCCATACACCGCGTTGCGCGTGTTCGCCCCGGCGCCGAACTCCGGCGTGTTGGTCTTGCCCAGCACGATGCCGCCCGCCGCGCGGACCCGCGCCACCATGCCATTGTCGGCTGCCGGCACGTTGTCGCGGAAAAGCGGGCTGCCGTAGGTCGTCCGCAGCCCGGCCGTGTCATCCAGGTCCTTGATGCCCACCGGCAAGCCATGCAGCGGCGGCAGCGCATCGCCCCGCATCACCGCGGCTTCCGCCGTATGGGCCGCCTCCGTTGCCCGCTCGAAATCGCGGGCGACCATGGCGTTCACGGCATGGTCCACGGCCTCGATCCGGGCGATGCAGCTTTGCATCAGCTCAACCGGGGACAGCGCCTTGGCGCCGATCAGGCGCCGAGCCTCGGTGGCCGGCAGGTCGCAAGGCTCCGTCATCATCAATATCCCAGCGCTATGCCGTCCTTACGCGGGTCGGACCCGCCGATCAGGACGCCGCGCTCATGGTCGATCCAGATCGCCTGGCCGCCACCATGTGGACGCTCCACCGGGCCGATGTCGTGGCCCATGCGGGCCAGGGTGTCCAAGGTGGCGGCGGGGATGCCGCGCTCGGCCTCGACCTTGCCGACGTAGGGGAAGATGCGCGGCAGGTCCAAGGCCGCCTGCACGTCCATGCCCCAGTCGAACATGTTGGTCAGCACCAGGGTCTGGCCCATCGGCTGGAAGTGGCCGCCCATGACGCCGAACGGCATGACCGCGCGGCCATTCTTCGTCACCATGCCGGGGATGATGGTGTGCATCGGCCGCTTGCCTGGGGCGATGCAGTTCGGGTGGCCACGCTGCAGCCGGAACCCCATACCCCGGTTCTGGAACATCACTCCGGACCCCGCCGCCAGGATGCCGGACCCGAACCCCTGGAACAGCGAGTTGATGAACGAGCACGCGTTCCCCGCCGCATCCACGGTGCACAGGTAAACGGTGTCGCGGTGCACCGGCAGCAGCGCCTCTCCGGCTGCCGGCAGGTGCGCCATGGCCCGGTCCGGCTGGATCATCCCGCGCAGGTTTGCCAGGTATTCCGGGCGGAGCAGCCGCGCCACGGGCACCTCGGCCTGTGCCGGATCGGCCAGGAAGGCGTCGCGGTCGCGGTAAACCAGCCGGGCCGCCTCAAGGTGCCGGTGCAGCCGCTCCACGCCGAGCGGACCGTCCCCAACCGGGGGCATCCCGTCCAGGATGCCGAGCAGCATCAGCACCAGCAGGCCGGAGCCATTGGGCGGGCATTGCCAAACCTCCATGCCGCGCCAGGCCGTGCGGATCGGTTCGACGAACTCGGCGGCGGTGCGTCCGGCGGCGAAGTCGGCCTCGGTCTGCACCCCGCCATGGGCCTGCAGGGTGGCGGCCATGTCGGCGGCGACGGGGCCTTCGTAGAACCCACGTGCGCCCAGCCGCGCGATGGTGCGCAGCGTTTCCGCCAGTTCGGGCTGGCGGAACAGGTCGCCGGGCTGCGGCGCCTTGCCGCCGGGCAGGAAGGCGTGGGCGCCGTTGCGGCGCAGCTTGTCCACCTGCCCCGCCCAGTCAGACGCCACCCGGTCGTGCACGGGCCAGCCGTCCTCGGCATAAGCGATGGCCGGCTGCAGCAGCTCGTCCAGGCCGCGGGTGCCGTGGGCCGCGAGCAGGGTTTCCCAGGCGGACACCGCGCCGGGGATGGTGACGGTGTGGGCGGAGGTGTTCTCCAGTGCCGTCAGCCCGAGCGCATCGAAGTGGTCCATCGTGGCGCCTGCGGCCGCCCGGCCGGAGCCGTTCAGTGCGATCACGCCGCCGCCGGCCGGCGCCCACAGGCAGAAGCAGTCGCCGCCGATGCCGGTGGATTGCGGCTCGATCACGCCCAGCACTGCGACGGCGGCGACGGCGGCATCCAGCGCGTTGCCGCCGCAGCGCATTACGTCCAGCGCGGTCAGCGTCGCCGCCGGCATGGACGTCGCGGCCATGCCGTGCGTAGAGTAAACCGGGCTACGGCCGGGCAGGTGGAAGTCGCGCGTCGCCATGTCAGGATTTCCTTATGCAGCGGCTGGGCCGCCGTCCGCAGGGCCGGGCACGCCGGCAGACGTTGCCGGAGTGGCCATGGCGGCACCGGCAATTACGCGCCGTCCATTCAAGCGCAAACCGCCATTGGCCGCTAGCCGAGGTGCATCGTCCTGCATCGCGCTGATTGCTGGCATGGCCCCCGCCCCTTGGCAACGGGGGCCGGCCTGCCATGATGCCGGCCATGAGCACGCCCCCCACGACCTATGAGACCTTCGAGCAGGTGGACATCCGCGTCGGCACCATCACCGACGCCCAACCCTTTCCGCAGGCGCGCAAGCCCGCCTTCAAGCTGTGGATAGACTTTGGGCCGGAGATCGGCACCAAACGATCGTCCGCCCAGATCACCGCCCATTACGACCTGGACGCCCTGATCGGCCGCCAGGTCTGCGCCGTCGTCAACTTTCCGCCCCGGCAGATCGGCCCATTCATCAGCGAAGTGCTGACCTTGGGGATGCCGGACCCGGATGGTGCCGTCGTCCTAGTCTGCCCGGACCAGGGCGTGCCGAATGGAGGGCGCTTGTTTTGACCGCCCGCACCTATGCGACCGTTACCTGGGACCAACTGCACCGAGATGCCCGCACCTTGGCGGAGTCGCTGATGCCCCTCGGCCCGTTCCGGGGCATCGTCGCCGTGAGCCGCGGCGGTCTGATCCCCGCCGCCATCATCGCCCGGGAGTTGGAGTGCCGCCTGGTCGAGTGTGTCTCGGTCGCCAGCTACGAGGAAGAAGCCCGGGGCGCCGCCGCCATCCTGAAGCGTCCGGATGCCGCCGGGGATGGGACGGGGTTCCTGATCGTGGACGATCTAGTGGACAGCGGCGTGACCGCCGGCGTGGTGCGTGGGCTACTGCCGCGCGCCCACTTCGCCTGCCTGTATGCC
>CAXTDP010000558.1:0-4250 GCA_964242295.1 uncultured Acetobacteraceae bacterium
CGGCATACACGGCCCGGCGATGCACCCGGAATCCCTGCTGGCGCAGGTCGGCCGCAAGCGCCTCTCCCTGTCCCGCCCCGGTCGCCAGCAGCAGCGCCGTCCCAGGCGGCAGCACCTCCGCCGCCAATGCCGCCAGGGCCACGGCGTCCCCATCCCCGCTACAAACCTTCGTGAACCCTGCCGCCCGCGCCCGCGCCGCCGTCGCATCGCCGACCGCCAGCAGCGGCAGCCCGTGCAGGCCAGCAGGCAACGGCGGCAGGGCGTTGCCGCTGGTCACGAGCACGGCTTCCACCACCGGACCCAGGCGCACCGGCAGGGTGGCGATGCGCAGCATCGGGGCAACGACCGGAACCAAGCCAAGCGCCCTGATCCGCCCGGCAGCTTCGGAGGCGCCAGGTTCGGGCCTGGTGACCAGCACCGCCAAGCGCCCGCCTTGGCCGGCGTGCCGCGCGTCCGCGGCGGTCATTGCGATGGATCGGGCGGCACGGCAGGACAGGACGGCATGGTTTGAGGCTTAGTATGACGGCCGCCGGTTCGCCATGTCGCTAGCGGCCCGCAACGACGTTTCACCGGTAGCCGGAACGCCCCGCCACCGGACGGGAACGGCGGTCAGCCAAAGATGTCGCGCGGGCTGTCCGCCCGCAGGCTGGCACCCAGCTCCGCCCCCAGCCGCGCCGCGTCCGCGGCGGCTCCATGCAGGCTGCGCTTCAGCAGGAACGAGCCATCGGCACGCGCCACCAGCCCCGTCAGGTGTAGCTCGGGCGCCGCGCCACCAACCGTCGGCAGCAACCGGGCATGGCCGCCGATCGGCGTGCGGCAGGACCCGTCCAGCAGCGCCAGCAGCGACCGCTCGGCGGTGGACACGGCGCGCGCCTCCAGGTCCTCGATCCCCGCCAGCAGGTCGTGCAATTGGTGGTCGTCGGCACGGGTGGTGATCCCGACGATGCCCTGCCCGGCCGAGGGTACCATGGCATCAGGGTCCAGCGCCATCATCGTGTTGTCCTCCAGCCCCAGGCGGCGCAGCCCGGCCACCGCCAGCAGGGACGCGGCGCAATCCCCGCGCATCACCTTGGCGATCCGCGGCTGCACGTTGCCGCGCATCAGCGTCATCTGCAGGTCCGGCCGTGCATGCAGCAACTGCGCTTGCCGCCGCAGCGAGTTGGTGCCGATCACCGCGCCCGCCGGCAGCACCGACAAGGGATCGCCCGGCTTCTGCGGCAGGCAGTGCGGCCCCAGGATCAACGCATCCCGCGCATCCTCCCGCCGCAGGGTGCAGGCCAGCACGATCCCCGGGGGCAGCTCGGTTTCCAGGTCCTTCAGGCTGTGGACGGCGAAATCTATCCGCCCGTCCAGCAGCGCCTCATGGATTTCCTTGCTGAACAGGCCCTTGCCGCCGATGTCGGCCAGCGCCCGGTCCTGCACCTGGTCCCCGGTGGTGCGTATGATGTGCTGCTGGAACACCTGCTCGTCCCGGTAGCCCGGCGCCAGCACCGGGCAGAACCGCGCCAGCAGCGACAGGAAGATGCGCGTCTGCGTCAGCGCCAACGGCGACCCGCGTGTGCCGACCCGCAACGGCAGGGAACGCCGGTGATGCGTCATGCGCGTCGCCAGGGTCGGTGAGAACAGCAGGTCCGCAGGTATGTCGCGCTCGGGGTGTGCGTCGGGCATCAAGGTGTCCTATGAGATCGGGCCTGCGAAGGAAAGCCCAACCCATGCATTCTGCTGATGCGCAGGCCCGCGGATTCGGGGTGCGCCACTGTCTCGGACCGGTAATTGGGATCGAATCCTCCTGTGACGAGACCGCATGTGCCGTGCTGGACCCGCATGGCTCCATCCTGGCCGAAGCGGTGCTGAGCCAGCAGGCCGACCACGCCCCGTTCGGCGGCGTCGTGCCGGAGATTGCCGCCCGCGCCCACCTCGCCCACCTGCCGGCGCTGGCGGGGCGGGTGATGGCGGAGGCAGGAGTCCGATACGCGGACCTCGGCGGCGTCGCGGCCACCTGCGGGCCAGGGCTGATCGGCGGCCTGATCGTCGGCGCCGGGTTCGGCAAGGGCGTGGCCCTGGCCCACCGCCTCCCCTTCGTCGCGGTGAACCACCTCGAAGCCCATGCGCTCACCGCCCGCCTCCCCGGCCTGGTGCCCGGCGGAGCGCCGTTCCCCTACTTGCTCCTGCTGCTGTCCGGCGGGCATTGCCAGTGCGTCGCGGTGGACGGGGTGGGACGCTACCGCAAGCTGGGCGGCACCATTGACGACGCGGTGGGCGAGGCCTTCGACAAGGTCGGCAAGCTGCTCGGCCTGCCCTGGCCCGGCGGCCCCGCACTGGAACGGCTGGCGGCGGGCGGCGACCCGGGGCGCCAACCCTTCCCGCGGCCCTTGCTGGGTCGGGCAGGATGCGACTTCAGCTTCTCCGGCCTCAAGACCGCGGTGGCGCAGCGCGTCGCCAAGCTGTCGCCCTTATCGGACCGGGACACGGCCGACATCGCCGCCGGGTTCCAGCGCGCCGTCGCGGACGTGCTGGCGGACCGGGCGGCGCACGCATTGGTGATGATGCCGGAGGCGCGGCTGCTGGTCGTGGCCGGCGGCGTCGCAGCCAACGCCTCGGTGCGGTCGGCGCTGACCGGCGCCGCATCCGGGGCAGGGGTGCCGATGGTCGCACCCCCCATACGCCTCTGCACCGACAACGCCGTCATGGTCGCCTGGGCTGGGATCGAGCGCCTGCGCCTCGGCCTGACCGACCCCCTGGACACTCCACCCCGCCCCCGCTGGCCCCTTGCCGACCTTCTACCCACCCCGGAACAAGCCCTCGGATGAAAACCGCTGCTTTTCTCCCTCTTCCTCCGGGAGAGGGCCGGGGTGAGGGAGAAGGCAAGCACTGCCCCTGGCACGGTCAGGCGCGGCGCAGGCAGCACGGACAGCGCCCCGCTCCGCAGCCAAAACTCCCTCATCCCAGCCCTCTCCCGGAGGCAGAGGGAGAAGCAAGTGCGTCGCCCGGATGAACTACCGCCACGCCTACCACGCCGGCAACTTCGCCGACTGCATGAAGCACGCCCTGCTCGCCTGGATGCTGCAAGCGCTGGCCCGCAAGCCCGCGCCGTTCTTCGTGCTGGACACCCATGCCGGCCGCGGCCAGTACGACCTCCTGGCCGACCCGGCCGAGCGCACCGGCGAGTGGCGGGACGGCATCGCCCGCCTCCTCGGTGACCCGCCGCCCCCCCTGGCCGCCTACGCTGCGCTGGTGGAACGCCTGGGCCTGTATCCTGGCTCCCCCCCGCTGATCCGCGCCCTGCTGCGCCCCGACGACCGCCTAGCCTGCTGCGAACTGCACCCGGAGGACCACCACGACCTAGCTCGCCTGTTCCGCGGCGACCGGCAGGTGGCGGTCCACCTTCGCGACGGCTGGGAAGCATTGCGTGCGCTGCTGCCCCCAACACAAAAGCGTGGCCTGGTGCTGCTGGACCCGCCTTACGAGGCCCCCGGCGAGTTCGAGCGTGTCCTGGCAGGCTTGCAGACGGCCTCGGCCCGGTTCGGCACCGCCGTGCTGGCCGCTTGGTATCCGCTCAAGCACCGCAGCCCCGTCACCACCTTCCTGGAGGGCGTGCGCCTGTCCCGCCTGCGCGACTGCGTGACGGCCGAGCTATGGCTGCGCGACCCGACCGACCCCACCCGCCTGAACGGCTGCGGCCTGCTGGTCCGCAACCCGCCGTGGGGCTTCGAGGCCGCCGCGTCCGACCTGCTGGCAGCCCTGCTGGGCCGGTTCGACACCGGCGCGGGCGCCGGCTCGGCGGTGGTGCGCGTGACGGATGAGTAGCGTTGTCGTCATCGGCGCCGGAGCCTGGGGGACGGCGCTGGCGATCCAGGCGGCACGGGCCGGGTGCGACGTGTCGCTCTGGGCGCGTGACCCGGCGCCGCTGCGCGCCACGCGGCACAGCCCGCACCTGCCGGGTCACCGCCTGCCGGATGCGGTTGCCGTGTCGGACGCCTTGCCCGGCCCCGGCCCCGATGCGGTCCTGCTGGCCGTGCCGGTACAGCATCTCCGAGCCGTCGCCGCCGGGCTACGGACGCCGGCGCCGCTGATCGCCTGCTGCAAGGGGATCGAGGCCGGGACCGGCCGCCTGCCGTTGGAAATCCTGGCCGAGTTGCATCCGGTCTGCCCGGGCGCCGTGCTGACCGGCCCCAACTTCGCGCATGAGGTCGCAGCCGGCCTGCCCACCGCCGCCGTGCTGGCCTGCGCCGGCCCGGACCTGCGCGCCC
>CAXTDP010000559.1:0-4248 GCA_964242295.1 uncultured Acetobacteraceae bacterium
CGGATGCGCCAGCGCAGGATTTCCTCGATCAAGGCGCGCTTGGCCGCGTCATGCGCCAGGTCGTCCCATAGGTTCCGCAATTCCTGCGGGTCGGCCTGCATGTCGAAGAGCTGGCCCTCCGGCGTGTCCACGAAATGCACCAGCTTCCACTCGTGACTGCGGATCATGGTCATGAACTCGGTGCCGTGCAGGATCAGGTCGCGGGCGTGCTCGGCGAACACGTGCTCGCGTGCGTCGGCGGCGTCGCCGTGCAGGTGGGGCATCAGGGTGCGCGCCTCCATCCAACGCGGCGCCTCGATGCCGGCAAGCTCCAGGATGGTGGGGCCGAAGTCGAACAGCGACACCAGGTCGGCCACCCGCCGGCCCGAGGCGACCCGGCCGGGACCCCACACGATGGCCGGCACGCGGACGCTCTGCTCATACATGGTCCATTTCTGGCTGTGCCCGTGGTCGTTCAGGCAGTCGCCGTGGTCGGAGGTGAAAATAATGACAGTGTCGTCCAGCACGCCGCGGCGCTCCAGCGCCTCCATGATGTGGCCGACCTGGGCGTCAATCATCGTCACGTTGGCGTAGTAGTGCAGGCGCTGGCGCTGCAACTGCTCCGGCGTCGGGTGTTCCAGGTGGACGACCGCGTCGTGGTCGTGGGTGAGGTGCTGCAATCGCAGCTTCTTCAGCGGCGTCGGCTGGCTGTCGAAGTCGGCCTGATCGCCGATCGGCATCGGCAGGTCACGCCCGGCATACTGGTCAATGGCGTCCTGCGTCGGGTCGTAGGGTGGGTGCGGGCCGGGGATGCCGACCTCCAGGAAGAACGGCCCGGCGCCGCGCCAGGTGTCTATCCAATGGCACGCCAGCCCCGGTACGAAGTTGTCGGAATGCAGGTCGGCCGGGATGTCCCACACGAAGGCGCCCAGGCTGGTATGGTAATCGTCCCGGCGCCGGTAGGTGATGCGGCTCGGCTTCTCGAAGCCCCGGGTCCAGATCGCCTTGTCCCAGTTGTCTAGGAAGTACGGCAGCTTCGGGTTGGCACGGTCCTTGTTCTCGACGACGTGGCGCTCGTGGAAGCCGAAGGACTGCTCGAATGGCGAGGTGTGCATCTTGCCGACGTTGACGGTGCGGTAGCCCGCCTCGGCCAACTGCCGCACCCAGGTGTGGGTCCACGGCTCGTCGTTGCGGAACACGCCGGTGGTGTGCGGATACAGGCCGGTGAACAGGCTGGCCCGCGACGGCGCGCAGGACGGCGCGGTGACGAACATGCGGTCGAAGCACACGCCCTCCCGCACCAGGCGGTCCAGGTTCGGCGTCAGCATGTGGTCGAACCCGGCGGCGGCGATCGTGTCGAACCGCTGCTGGTCGGTGATGACCAGCACGATGTTGGGGCGCTTGGGTGTATCAAGCGGGGCGGTCTCAGGCGGCACTGAACAGCTTCCCTTCGTAGTACTGGCTGGGCGGCAGCGGGTTGAGCAGCTTGCCGAAGGAATGGAACAGCTCGTTGAAGTTGCTGAACCAGCCGTCCACCGTGCCGTCCTCCGTCAGATGCACCAGCTCCTGGCTGGTCAGCAGCTTCACCGTTCTGGCGATCGTCATCACCGCGTCGCGCGGCACGCCGAGGAAGGTGGCGGACAGCTCGACCGAGCGGTCGAAGTTGGCCACCCGGTAGTCCATCGCCCGCTTCAGCACGCGGACGAACCGCGTCACCAGTTGCGGGTTGTCCTTCACGGTGTCGTTGCGGGCGACGAAGGTGTTGATGAACGAGGTCTTGGGGTAGAAGTCCTCGTCGTTGGCCAGCTCGACGACACCGGGCACCCGGCGGCGGATCACGTCCAGCAGCGGATACCACAGCCCGGCGCCGGCAATCTGGCCGGAGGAGAAGGCGGCGACCACCGTGCTGGGGTCCATCGGCACCACGTCTATGTCGGCGACGGTCATGCCGGCGCGGCCGAGCGCCAGGCGCAGGATCATCTCGCCGGAGGTGCCCTGGGGCACGCCGACCTTCTTGCCGCGCAGGTCCTCGATGCGGGTGATGCCGGGCTGGGCGATCACGCGGTCGCTGAAGGTCAGCAGGTTCACCGCGACCACCTTGGTGCGCCCGCTGGCCGGCAGCCAGAGCGCGCCGGGGCCGATGGCGCCGAAGTCGAGGGACCCCGCGCCCATCGCCTGGATCTGGATGGGTCCGTTGGTGAACACCTTGACGTCGGGCACCAGGCCCTCGGCCTGCCACATCTTCTGGTCGGCGGCGATGGCGGGCAGGCTGGCGTTCTGGTAGTCGGCGATGTAGCCCAGGCGCACCAGGTCGCCCGCCGCCCGGGCCGGGGTCGCGGCGGCGGCGAGCGCTGTGCCCATCAGGGTCCGGCGGCGCATCATGAGGTTCCTCCTGCTCGTTGTTCAGCGGGTTCGTTGGGGTGGTAAACCGCACGCCAGACCCGGTTGCGCAAGGCGGCGAACTCGGGGGACAGGCGGATTTCCTCGGTGCGCGGATATGGCAGGGTGACCGGGACCACCTGCAGCAGCCGGCCGGGCCGGGCGGCCATGACCACCACGCGGTTGGCGAGGTAAACCGCCTCGTCCACGTCGTGCGTGATGAACATGACGGTGCGCCGGTCCTGGCTCCAGACCTGCAGCAATTGGTCCTGCAGTTGCACGCGGGTCAGCGCATCCAGGGCGCCGAAGGGTTCGTCCATCAGCAGGATGGCCGGGTCCACGGCGTAGGCGCGGGCGATGGCGCAGCGCTGCTTCATGCCGCCGGACAGGGTTTTCGGCAGTGCCCCGGCGAAGTCGGTCAGCCCGACCAGGGCGATGAAGCGGTCCGCCACCTCGCGGCGCCGCGCGGCCTTCATGCCGGCGACGCGCAGGCCGAACTCGACGTTCTGCCGCACGGTGAGCCAGGGGAACAGGGCATACTGCTGGAAGATCACGCCGCGTTCCGGTCCCGGGCCGGTCACGGCGGCACCGTTCACCAGCATCCGCCCGGATGACGGCAGCAGCAGCCCGGCGGCGATGTTCATGGCGGTGGACTTGCCGCAGCCGGACGGGCCGACGACGGTGACGAATTCGCCATCCCCGATGTCCAGGCGCAGCCGGTCCAGCGCGAGGAATGTGCCGCCGCCTGCCAGTGGGAATACGCGGGACACGTCCTGGAAGGAGACCTTCGCGGTCACGCACGCTCCTGCCAGGAGGTCAGCCGCCGGTCGGCCGCCCCGATGGCCCGGTCCATCGCCAGCCCGACGACGCCGATGGCGATCAGGCTGACGAAGATGGTCGGCAGCTCGTAGTAAAGCTGCGCCTGCTGCATGCGGAAGCCCAGCCCGGACTGCGCTGCGATCAGCTCCGCCGCCACCACGGTCGCCCAGGACGAGCCGAGGCCGATGCGGAAGCCCACCAGCATGAAGGGCAGCGACGCCGGCACGACCACGCGCAGGAAGATGGTGCCGTCGCCCGCGCCCAGCACCCGGGCGGCGCTGATGAGCGTCTTGTCCACGCTGACGACGCCGCCATAGACGGCGACGACGCTTGACAGGAACGAGGCTAGGAAGATCACGAACACCTTCGGCGTCTCGCCGATCCCCATGGTGACGATGGCGAGCGGGATGATCGCGAGCGGCGGGATCATGCGGAAGAACTGGACATAGGGTTCGATCAGCCCGCGGGCCGTGGGATACCAGCCCATCAGGAAGCCGACCGGCACCGCGACGGCTGCCCCGAGCACGAAGCCGGCCAGCACGCGGGCGAGGCTTGCGCCCATGTCGGAGAAGAGTTGGCCGGTTTGCATCATCTCGGCCGCGCGCTGGGCGACCTCCTGCGGGCCGGGCAGGCCGGCGACCCCGCGGGCCGTGACGCCCCACCAGACCACCAGGCCGAGCGCGACCGCGGCGACGTTCAGCGCCGTCGAGCGGGGCGTCACTTCGCGGCCTGGTGCAGCATTGCGGCTATGGCGGGCCAGCGCAGGGCGGCGACGTAGAGCGCCGTGAGCAGGACGACGAGCAGGACGATGCGGAGCGTGGCCTTGCGGGGGTTCGCTGGGGTGCTCATGCTGCTGCCTGGTAGCGCCGGAGCGCGGCTTCTTTGGGTGGGGGGCCGAGGCCGGGTTCGTCGGACAGGGTGGCGCGGCCATTCTGGATGTGTGCGAGCGGCCCGCAGGTCAGGGTGCGGAGCGGGTTCGGGTTGGCATCCACCTCCAGCAGACCTGGTGCGCCGACAGCCGCCAGCAGGTGCGCGGAGGCGAGCAGGCCGACCCCGCCGCCAAGCCAGTGC
>CAXTDP010000560.1:0-4241 GCA_964242295.1 uncultured Acetobacteraceae bacterium
TGATGCCGTATCAGACCGGTTCTGAACCACAAGGATCGCATATGGCTCGCAAGCCCAAGGCCGATAGCAGCAACGACTTTGCTACCTCCCCCGAAGGGGTCCTGGCCGTCCTGAGCGACGCCGCCCCCCCGGTGCGCCGGGGACGCAAGCCGAAGGCGGCTGCCTCGCCCGAACCGCTGGCTATGTTGGACAGCGACGACGCCGTAGGCGGCAGTGTCGACGCCGACGGCAGCATCGCCGACCCGGGAACAGCGCCCGTGCGCAAACGGCCCGGCCCCAAGCCGAAGCAGCGTGCTGGTGCGGCCGAGGCGGCTCCGCTCCGGAAGAGTGCTAGGGCAAAGTCCGGACGCGAGGCTCCGGCACCTAACGCTGATCTGGAACCCATGCCGGCCGCAGGTGACAAGCCGAACGCCGATGTGGCCGGCCAACAAGAGCCAGTAGATGGCCAAGGGTCAGCTACGCTGCAGGCCATCCCGGACCTGACCGTCAGCGACGCCGCATCGCCCGGCTCCAGCCAGAATGCGGCGACATCGGCGCAGCCTGCCGCGCGGTGGGACAGGGAGACCGACACGGTGCAGTTCGACTGGGCCGAGATCGAACGCACGGCGTCGCAGGACGGCGCTAACCAGGCTATGGCCAAGCTGTTGGTGGCAGCGCGTGCCGAGGGGGCCAACTCGCGCTGGCCGCTCTGACGGACGCTTGCCGGGCTTCATCGGAGCTGCTGGCCAACGCTCCTTTCCTCGGTTCCTGATCGCCAGAGTGGCCAGCGGCGCCTCCTGAACAGGGTTGGCACTCGGGTTGTGTCAACGCTATGTAACGCCCGGTTCAGGTGGGAAAGCAGCAGAGATGGCGAACGGAACAGTCAAGTGGTTCAGCCCTGACAAGGGCTTCGGCTTCATCCAACCGCAGGACGGCAGCAAGGACGTGTTCGTGCACATCACAGCCCTGCAGGCAGCCGGGATCAATGGTCTGAACGACGGCCAAAAGGTCAGCTATGACGTCGTGACCGAGCGCGGCAAGCAGGCTGCTTCCAACTTGAAGCTTGGCTGACCCCTGATGTTGCACCGTTCGAGCCAGCTGTCGGTGGCTGCACCTGCCCTCCTTGTGCGGGGGCACTCGCGCTTCCGGCTTCGGGTCTGCCGCAAGGGAAGCGGCGTCCGGCCATATGGCTGGGAAGTTTACGACGAGGAGGATGGCAGGAGTGTGCGGCGATCATCGGACCGGTTCCGCACCTCGGCCGAGGCATGGGAAGCAGGCACGGCAGTCCTAGATAGTAGATAGCCAGGAACAAAGGCCACAGGGCCAGCGCGCCCAGTGTGGTTCGGCTACTGCTGGGCGCCCACCACGTCACCGGCGCGTTCGTTCCTAAATGCAATTGTCGCGTTCGCAACCGTTGGCCTGAGGATCTCCGAAGACGAAGGAGTTCCTCATGCGCGTCTTCTTGCTGACATCCATCCTGCTGCTCACACCCACGATCGCGATCTCGGCTCCAAGTTGTGCGGTCCCGCAGAACGCAGCAGAGGCAACCTTACCTCCCTCCGCCCTCCCTGCCCGGCCCATCATGGCTGCTCCCATCCCCGAGAGCGTGACGCCGATCGGGGCCGACCGGATTGAGCGTGTGCCAGCACTGCGGCGCATTGCCTCGAACGGTGCTCAACTCTTCGAGCTCGGTGTGCAGCATGGGCTGCAGACCGTCTTCGCGCGGAACGGCAGCACCTTCCAGGTTTTCTACCTCGCTCCAGACGGGCAAGCGATCGTAGGAGGTGTGATGTGGGACGCTGCCGGCCACAACATCACACGCGGCCAAGTAGCGCCAATTGAGGGCACGATTCCCACGGTGACCATCGGCTCACCGGCGGCATCCGCCCCAGTCCCGCCAGTCCCTGACCAGGCCGCAGGCAAGCCGTCCGAAAGCGCGCTGAAAACTGCGGAGGCCACCATCTTCGGCACGACCGGGCCGGCCATGGCGCCGCGGCTCTACGTGTTCATCGACCCCCTGTGCAGTTTCTCGGTCAGGGCGATGGACCAGCTGCGTCCCTACGTCGCGTCTGGCAAGCTGCAGGTCGCGGTGATCCCGCTGTCCGTGCTGGACTACGAGGATCAGGGACGGAGCACGATCGCCGCCAAGGGCCTGCTGAGCCTGCCCGCCGACCAGATCGCCGCGGCGTGGCGCGACCAGCAGACCACGCCTCTCCCCCCAGCAGGACCGAACGCGGCAGCTCGCCTCGCACAGAATATGGCTGCCGCGGAAGCCCTCAAGCTGCGCGGCACGCCCACGCTGGTCTGGCGCAAGGCCGATGGTTCCGAGGGTCTTGCCGTGGGGCTGCCAGACAACATTGAGGCCCTTCTCGCCTCAATGGGAGGCTGACCATGGCAAAGCAGGTATCGCCGCCCGGCGGCAATCGGCGTGGCTTGTGGGGCACCCTGGGAACGCTGCTGCGCGGCCCGATTGATGCCTTCAACCCGCGGCAGGTCGCACAGGGCGCACAGGTGATCGGCCGGCTGACAGAAATCATCCGCGCCGGACCGCAACGCGATCCGCGTATCCGAGTGGAGGAGGACCATGGCCTCGACTTGGCGGCGATCGCCTTCCTCTGCGGAACCTCGGAAGCCGAGATCATGCGGCAGCTTGCCAACCGGCGCAGGCAGTCAGCGACGGCGGCCTACACCTATCTCGTCGGTGGGACAGGGTTCTTCGTGGCCTGGGTCTATGTCGCGCTGCTGCAGCCTAGGTACGTCAGCCTCGCCTACGTCCTTGGCCTGGTCGGGTTCTGCACGGCTTTATTCCTGGCGGCCTTTTACAATGCCCTGGTCAACTGGCAGGTGCGGACGAGGCGGTTGGGATCAGCGCGGGAGTTCCTGGCGACCGAGGATAGCTGGTGGCCGTCATGAGCCGCCAGCGTCCGGCTGACCTTTCGGGACAGGGCTTCCTCAAGAACCTGGCCAGCCTCCGCATGGAGCGAGCAATGAAAGGCGCTCCGGCCTGCGGCTCGCTGCCGATGTGCCTGTGGGTGCCTGGTCGCCATCGAGCAGGCGATGGACCCACCCAGACCGCCACTGCCGAGTGCGGCGAGTATCGCCTGTTAGTGGTGGAGATGGGGGACCGCTACCTCGACCAGACGCCGGCGTGCATGCCGAAGGTGAGCTGGTGCTTGTGGGGACCCGACGATGTGGATGGGCCGACGGTAGGTGGACCAGCGCCATCATTCGAGAACGCGAAGTTACGCGCCGAGCTGGCGCTTCGGGCCCGGCTTGGGGCGGCGATGGACAGCTAGGCTCAGGCCCGGCCGTCCATCCTTCGTAAGCCCCTCGTCAGACTAGAACGTGCCGGGCGGTCTGCTAAACACTGAGCGGGCCGCCCCGGTCGCCCATCCCGAACCCTCGTAGTCCGGCCGGTCCCATTGCGAGGAAGCCTCGGCCGGCTTCTGGATCGTGCCGTCGCGGTCTATGACGGGCGGACGCCAAGTGGCGTTTGCCTCCCGATACCTCGCATAGGGGTTGTAGTCGGGGTGCAGGACGGGGGGTGGGGAAGGGACGTTGTAATCCTGCGCCGACCTCAGGTTGCCGCTGGAGCATCCAGCCAGCAGGGCCAGCGATGCCGCGAAAACTGTGGGCAGGATGGTTTTCATAGTGTCTCTCCGGGGTTGCCTGAGAGACACCATGCATGCGCTTGTTGCGAACGCGGTCAGCGGCCCTTGATCTTGACCAGCTCCGCGTAGAGACCGTCGCCCCAGGCTGACAGCTTTTCAACATTCCGCCCAAGACGAGCAACATCGTCCTGGAGGATGGCGTTATGGTTGCGAAGCGCCTGGTTCTCCGCAAGCAAGTTGCTGATGTAAAGCTCAGCCTGTGTTTCACGCCGGCCATGGACGATCGTCATGGCAACGTCGTTGGCCAACTCCACGGCTGAACCTGCAGCTAAGTAACCTAGAGCAAAGCTGCTTGCAGGATGGTCAGTCACTTAGCTCTCCCCCGTGGCCGGCGGTGTTATTTCCGACTGAGCGGACATGGTGGTATCGACGCCGTTAGCACTACCACCAGCTTTCGTCCCCCCGCCACCCCCGTTTCCAAGCAGGCGTTGGCCACCGCCGCTTGATGCCCGACCGGCAGAAGAGAGAACATTGCGGGCACCTCCCTCAATCCCCCGCATGCTAGCCCCCATCCCGACCATTCCTACATCCTTGCCGAACTGATCCATGTCCACCCGGTTGGCAGGCTGGACCCCGATCAGCTTCACGACC
>CAXTDP010000561.1:0-4240 GCA_964242295.1 uncultured Acetobacteraceae bacterium
AGCGGTCAAAGTTCGCCACCGCCGGCCGGAACGACAGCCAATCGCTCTGGATGACGGCAAAAGCGACCCCCCAGAGCGCCGCGGAGATCAGAGTCGTCACCAGCAGCTTCCGCCCGATGCGCGGCTTTTCCGGCGCTCCCCGCCAACCCGTGGCGTCGTCGGCGTCCGAAATTGGGCGGATGCCGAAGGGCAGCACCATGAAAAGCACTGTCCACCAGATCATGGTGAACAGCACGATGCCGGTAAACGGGTTCATGGTCCCTGCTACACCCGCAAAAGGTGGACATCCACCATTGGACGCTTTTGCAAGCGGCGGCCCAGCGCCCGGCGGAGCGCAGCGCGTGCCGCGTCGGCCAGCGCCGAATCATCTCGGCGCAGCGCTGCCGGCAGATCGGCCAGGGCCTGGGTGAAATCCGCAGTTACCCGCGTGGTCTCGGGATCATCAGGCTCGAACAGGCCGGGGGCGCTGACCCTAGCCTGGCCCATGACTTTGCCCCCGGCATCCACGGCGAAACTGCCAAGCACGACGCCATTGAACAGCATCCGCCGCCGCGCCGCGAGCACCCCCCCATTCAGCGGCACGACACGGTTGCCGTCCAGCGCCAGGCGGCCGACCGGCGCGCTGTCCACGACCTCAGGCCGGCCAGGCGACAGGCTGAGGATATCGCCGTCCTCCAATAGGATCGGGGTGGCGCCGGCTTCCTGGGCCAGGGCGGCGTGCGCGGACAGATGCCGCCACTCGCCATGAACCGGGACGGAAAACTTGGGCTTTACCAGACTATACAGGTGCCGAAGCTCGTCCCGGGCGGGATGGCCGGACACGTGGGTCATGGTGTCAGCGTCCGTGATGACGCGCACGCCGCGGCGGACCAAGCCGTCCTGCACCTGGATGATCGGGCGTTCATTACCGGGGATCATGCGGCTGCTGTAGATGACGGTGTCGCCCTCACCCAACGCGATATTCGGGTGCGTGTCCGCAGCGATGCGCGACAGGGCGCTGCGCGGCTCTCCTTGGCTGCCGGTCACCAGCATCAACAGGTTGTCGTCCGGAATAGAGCCGGCTTCGTCTTCTGCCACGAAGTCCGGCAGGCCGCGAAGATAGCCGCACTCCCGCGCGGCCGTTTCCAGGTTGCGGAGCGACCGCCCGACCAGCGCCACATGCCGCCCGGCATCCCGCGCCGCCATCGCCACGCTCTCGACCCGCGCCACGTTGCTGGCGAAGCAGGTCACCGCAACGCGGCCATGCTTGATGCTGCCGATCAGCTCGGTCAGGGACTGCCGAACATCGCCCTCGGAGCCGCTGTGCCCATCCACCATGGCGTTCGTGCTGTCGCATACCATCGCCAGGACGCCCTCCTCGCCCAGCTTGGCGAAGGCGGCCTCGTCGGTCGGCGGGCCGATCAACGGGTTCGGGTCCAGCTTCCAATCGCCGGTGTGCAGGATGGTGCCATACTTGGTACGGATCACCAGGGCCTGGGCTTGCGGCAAGGAGTGTGCGACCGACAGGAACTGCAAGTCGAACGGCCCAATCTGGAATGTCCCGCCGGGCTGAATGGTGTGGATGCGGACCTCGTTGACCAGCCCCGCCTCGCCGAGCTTGCGCTTGAGCACTGCGGTTGCGAACGGCGTCGCGTAAACGGGACAGCGGAGTTGGCGCCACAAATGGGAAACCGCGCCGATATGGTCCTCATGCGCATGAGTGATGACAAGGGCCAGCAGGTCATCGCGCCGGTCGGCAATGAAACCGGGGTCCGGCATCATGATCTCGACCTCGGGATTATCTTGGCCCCCGAAGCCGATACCGCAGTCTATGGCCAGCCATTTGCCGCTGGCGCGGTATAAATTCAGGTTCATACCAATTTCACCCGTCCCGCCTAGGGGCAGGAAGGCCAGATCACCGCTGTAAACGTCCATCTAATCGCCTTCGTTAGGTCTTATTCTGTCACGTCCTGATGTGGGGGCGGGGTTGCGGTCCGCCAACAAGCGAAGGCCATCCAATGTCAAGTCGGGGTCAATCAGGTCTATGACGGTCGTGCCCTCGGCCAGCAAGGGCGCCAGGCCGCCGGTGGCGACGACGCGCATTGGCTCCTCAAGCTCGGCCCGTATCCGGGCCACCAATCCTTCGACCAGGCCGACGTAGCCCCAGTAGATGCCGGACTGCATGGCCGGGACCGTGCTGCGCCCAATCACCGCCTGCGGCCGGCCAATACCGATCCGCGGCAGGCGGGCGGCGGCCTTGTGCAACGCCTCGATGGATAGGTTGATGCCGGGCGCGATGACGCCGCCGAGGTAGGCACCCTCCTTGTCCACGACATCGAACGTCGTCGCGGTGCCGAAGTCCAGGATCACGAGGGGGCCGCGGTGGGCCTGGTGCGCCGCCAGCGTATTCAGCAGGCGGTCGGCGCCGACTTCCGCCGGATTGTCCACCTTGATCTCAAAACCCCAGTCGAGGTTGGAGCGGGCCACCAGCGGCTCTGAGCTGAACCAGTCGCGGCACAGGCGGCGCAGGTGATACAAGGCGGCGGGAACGACAGTGCCGATGACGGCACGGTCAATCTCCGCCTGCTTCAAGCCCGACAGGTTCAGTAGGGTCAGCAGCCAGACGGCATATTCGTCCGAGGTTCGCTGCGGTTCCGTCGCGATGCGCCAGATGCCGCGCCAGCTCGCGCCGTCGTGCACTGCGAAGACGACATTGGTGTTGCCTGCATCCACGACGAGAAGCACGGGCTATTCCCCTAGGGATTGCAGGATTTCACCCGTTTGCAGCGCGCGGACCTGTCCGCCGGATTGCAGCAGCAGGGCACCGTCCTCTCCGAGACCAGCAAACGTGCCACCCAGGTCCTTGTTGCCCCAGCGCACGCGCATGTGGGCGCCCGGAACCGGGCCGCGGTCGAGCCAGGCGCGGCGGATCGGGGCGAAGCCGTCCAACAAGCGCACGCGGTCCCAATGGTCCAGGCGGGCGAGGACGATCGAAGCAACGCCGTTTGGGTCCGGCGTGCCTGGCACCGACGCCACGGGCCGGGTCAAATCCGGGGCAACGGCGAGGTTGGCCCCGAAGCCAAGCACCAGCCACGCAAGCCGGCCCTCGCAGCCCAACGCAGCATCAATCAGGATACCGCCAACCTTGGCGCCGGCCAGTTCAACGTCATTCGGCCATTTGACCCGTGCTACCGTGCCCGGCGCCGAAATTTCGACTGCCTCAGCCAATACGACGGCGGACAGCAAGGCCCACTGTCCCGCCTGCGCCGCAGGTCCCACGGGACGCAACAGCACTGACAATGCGAGGTTGCCCGGCAGGGTCTGCCAACTCCGGCCGCGGCTGCCGCGTCCATGGGTTTGCCGGGCTGCTAGCACTGCCAGCCGGTCCGGCTCGCCTGCCGCAGCCAGGGCGGCGCAAAGGTCTGAGGTCGATTCCAGACTTTCATACCGCCGCAGCCGCCAGCCGGGCGGCGCGTCCGGGTTCAACCGAACAGCACCCGCGCGGCGGATTGCGCGGCGGCTACCAGCGGCGCCGGGAACACGAAGAACAGCGTCGTCACCAGCGCCCCAATGCCGGCAACGAACGACACGGAGGGCGAGCGCACGTCAAACGCCGGCTCGGCCTTGTCGAAGTACATCACCTTGATGACGCGCAGGTAGTAGTAAGCCCCAACTACGCTGGTCAGCACGCCGATGACGGCCAGCGTCCAGTAACCCGACTGTACCGCCGGCAAAAACACATACAGCTTGCCGAAAAAGCCGGAAAACGGCGGGATGCCGGCCATGCTGAACATGAACACCGTCATCGCCAGCGCCAGACCTGGATCCGTCGTCGCCAGGCCCGACAGGTCGCTGATCCGCTCCAGTGAACGCCCGCGGCGGCGCATGGCGATGATGCAGGCGAACACCCCGGCGGACATGAAGACATAGGTCACCATGTAGATCAGCACGCCGCGTATGCCCTCGGACGTGCCGACCGCCAGGCCGACCAGGGCGTAGCCCATGTGGCCGATGCTGGAATACGCCATCAGCCGCTTGATGTTGGTTTGTCCGATCGCCGCCAGCGATCCCAGCAGCATGGACGCGATGGAGATCAGCACGATCAACTGCGACCACTGCGCGATCAGGCCACCGAACGGGACCTCCAGGCTGCGCAGCAGCAGCGCGATGGCCGCGACCTTGGGCGCCGTGCTCATGAAGGCGGTCACCGGGGTCGGCGCGCCCTCGTACACGTCGGGCGTCCACATGTGGAACGGCACCG
>CAXTDP010000562.1:0-4234 GCA_964242295.1 uncultured Acetobacteraceae bacterium
CCCACGCCGTGCAGTTCCTGATCTGCCGCCAGTGCGGCACGGTGGTCGAAACCGAGGACACGCGCGTGGAATCCGCCACCGCCAGCCTGGGCAAGCGGTTGGGCTTCATGCTCGACCAACGCACGGTCGAACTGACGGGCACTTGCGCCACCTGCCAGGATGCCGCCTCGGGATGATGGCGTGACCAGCCCTGTAGCATGCGTCCGGCACTTTGATTGGCAATGGCACGGGCGCCGGGTCCAGGTGACTTATGAGAACGTGGGCACGGGCGGCCCCGTCCTGCTGCTGCCGGCGTTCAGCACTGTGTGCAGCCGAGAGGAGGTGCGGCCGCTGGCGGACAGGCTTGCGGCATTAGGCTTCGGCTGCACGCTGCTGGACTGGCCCGGCTTCGGCTCATCGGACCGCGGGCGGTTGGAGTATGGCCCGGCGCTGTTCCGCACCTTCTTGGCAGACTTCGCTGCTGCCGTCCTGACGCCCGGCACTGCGGTCGTGGCCGCAGGGCACGCCGCGGGCTATGCCCTGACCTTGGGGCACGCCCGGCCAGGGCTGTGGCGGCAATTGGTCCTGGCGGCACCGACGTGGCGCGGCCCGCTGCCGACGGCCATGGGGTCGCGGCCACGCACCTACGCCGTGGCGCGGGCGCTGGTCCGTGCGCCAGTGGTGGGGGAAGCCGTGTACCGCCTCAACACGCACGCCCAGGTGATCGGCATGATGTACCGCAAGCACGTGTATGCGGACGCTGGGCGGATCACACCAGGCTTCGTGGCCGGGAAGCAGCACATGGCCCGTCAGCCCGGTGCCCGCTTCGCGTCGGTAGCCTTCGTAACCGGCACGTTGGACCCCGTGGCAGACCAAGATGCCTTCGGGGCGTTGTTGCAACCACCGCCAGCGCCGACCCTGGTGCTCTGCGGTGATGCAGCACCGCCGAAGTCCAAGGCCACAATGGCGGCCATTCCGTCTGGACCCGGCGTGGAGGTGCGGTGGGTGCCAGGCTCACTTGCGCTCCACGAAGAGAACGCAGCGGCCATCACCGGGACGGTCGCCGCGTTCCTTTCAGCATGATATCGCCGCGGGCCGAACCGTCCAGCCCGCGGCGGCCCCGTCAGGCTATCCGTGGCAGGTACAGCCGGCGTGGTTGCAGCCTGTCCCGGTCGCGTGGTGCTCGGCACAGGCGTTGCCGCAGTAGATGCGGCCTTCCTTTTCCAGGCCCTTCTTTGCGTCAACCACGCACACGCAATCGCTGCACGCGCACTTCACCATCTCAACTGTTACGCTCATGTGTTCTCTCCGGGATCGGTGGGGATGTCGCCGTCATGTTCATGCGGCTCGGTCAGGTGCTCGATCATGTTGGTCAGCATCTCCCGCACGTGGCAGTCGGGGATGCTGTAGAACACCTGCTTGCCCCGCTTGCCTGCCTTCAGCAGCCGGGCGGCACGCAGCAGGCGCAGGTGGTGGGACACGAGCGACTGACTCAGCGCCAGCCGTCCCGTGATCTCCCCGACGCTCAACGGGCCGTCGAGGCAGCTTGACACGATGCCCAGCCGGTTCGGCTCCCCCAGCAGGCGAAACATCTCTGCAAGCTCACTGGTTTGATCCGCAGTCAGCATTGGTCCTCATACACATGAACACATATTCATATATTATGATACAGAGGCGTTGGCAAGCTGAAACTGGGGGTCAGGCGGCATGACGGATCCTGACGACACGGTTCCGATCACGGTGCTGACGGGCTTCCTAGGCGCCGGGAAGACGACCTTGCTGAACCGCTTGCTCAAGCAGCCGGGGCTGGAAGGCACGGCGATCCTGGTCAACGAGTTCGGCGAGGTCGGGCTAGATCACCTGCTGGTGGAGGCGGTGGACGACAACACGGTTTTGCTGAACGACGGCTGCCTGTGCTGCACCGTGCGCGGAGACTTGGTGCGCGCCCTAGGCGACCTGCGGGACCGCATGGATGCCGGGCACCCTATCCGCCGCGTCATCATCGAGACCACGGGCCTGGCCGACCCGGCACCCATCCTGCAGACCCTGATGGGCCCCGCGATGGCGCTGGGGTGCTACCGGCTGGACGGCATCGTGACCCTGGTGGACGCCGCCTTCGGCCTGGCTACCCTGGACCGGCAATCAGAGGCCGTGAAGCAGGCGGCGGTCGCGGACGCGCTGGTGCTGACGAAGTCCGACTTGGCCGGCGCGGACGCCAGGGCGTCGCTGCTGGCCCGGTTGCGGACGCTGAACCCGGGCGCGCCGGTGCTGCACGCCGACCATGGCATAGTCGCCGCCGAGGACATCCTCGACCTTGGCCCTTTCAAGCCAACGGGCAAGATACCGGACGTGGCGCGGTGGCTGGGTGAGTCTGACAGCCAGCAACGACCCCATGAGCACGATCACACCCACGATCATGGGCATGGGCACGGCGGGCACGACTCGAGCCGGCACGATGCCAGCATCCACTCGTTCTGCTTAGCGTTCGACCAGCCGCTCCGGTGGCCCGGCGTCGCCACGTTCCTCGACATGCTGGCGGCGACCCGCGGGGAAGACCTGCTGCGGGTCAAGGGCATCCTGAACCTGGTCGGCCAGGACCGCCCGCTGGTGCTGCACGGGGTCCAGCACATGTTCCACGAGCCGAAGCTGTTGCCGGCCTGGCCCAGCGATGACCGACGCTCCCGCCTGGTGTTCATCGTGCGTGGCCTCGACCGGGCGATGGTCGAAGGCGGGCTGCGGGCGTTCGAGGCCGCGGGCGCGCCGGCAGCGTAGGACGGGACGGAACACTTTTCGCCTTTGACACCGCCGACGTGAACCTGGGGCGGGATGGCCACGGATGAGGCCCGACGCATGACGACCAACCAGACCGTCAAGGACGAGATCGCCCAGTCCTGGGCTACCAGCCCCGGAGTTTGACAAGAGCCTCGTTCTTTTCGGTTAGTCTCGGCGCATGTTGCAGCGCACCTCCCGCCTTTTCACCTTGCTTCTCGGGGCGCAGTCCACTCTGCCGCCACTCTCCATCGACGTGAGCCTGCCGGCCCTGCCAGCTCTCGGCGCCGCACTCGGTACGAGCGCCGGCGGCGCCCAATGGACGCTCTCCAGTTTCCTGCTCGGCTTCGCCTTTGGCCAGCTGCTGCTCGGGCCGGCCTCCGACCGGTTCGGGCGGCGGCCTATCCTGATCGCGGGCTTGCTCGTCTACGCCCTGGCAGGCGCCGCCACCGCGGCCGCGCCGTCCCTCAGCGCCCTGGTCCTGCTGCGGCTGCTGCAAGGCTTCGGCGCGTGCGCCGGGGTGGTAATCAGCCGCGCCGTCGTCCGGGACGTGTTCGAAGGCGCCGAGGCAGTCTCGCGCCAGTCCTTCCTGAGCGCAATTGCAACACTGGCCATGCTGCTGGCGCCAATGATCGGCGCCGTGCTGTTGGACAGCCTTGGCTGGCGCGCCATCTACGGCGCCCTTGCGATCGCAGGCATTGGGCTTCTCGTCGCCACAGCCATGCTGCAGCCCGAAACCTTGCCAGTTTCCCGGCGCAGGATAGGCCGCGTCTGGGACGGCTATGCCCAGGTGCTGCGCACGCCTCGCACGCTCGGCTACGCCGCCGTGAACGCGCTCACGTTCGGTGGCCTGTTCGCATACATCTCCGCATCGCCCTCGGTCTTCATCGGCACGCTCGGAGTGACGCCCGGGGTGTTCAGCCTTCTCTTTGCCTTGGCAGCGCTCGCGCTGCTGGCCGGCTCTATCCTCAACGGCCTGCTTGCCCGTCGGCTCTCCGCAGCGGTCCTGGAACGCCTCGGGCCTGCGCTGCTTGGCATCGCCCTTGTCCTGGTCTGCACGCTCGGGCCGGCCATCCCGCGTGTGCCGGTGCTGATGTGTGTGCTGGCCGCCTATACCTTCGCAACCGGCCTGGTGACGCCGAACGCCATCGCCGCTGGCCTGGCGCCCTTGTCGGAGGCGGCGGGCGCAGCCGCCGCGTTCATCGGCTTTTCGCAGATGATCGTCGGGGCGGTGTCCGCGGCCGCTGTCGGGCTGGTGCTCCCGGGCACGGTCACTGGCATGGTGGGCGCCATGGGAGTGCTCGGTTTGGCGGCGCTCGGAGTGGTCCTTTGGCTGGAACTTAGCAGGCCGGGCAGGCAATCGAAAGTGGCTCAGCTTCCATAATCGGCGAGCCTTTTGCAAGATCCGGAGTGGTGCGGGCATTCAGGTGTGGCTCATGTCGGGTTCCGGGGTGTTGGCTTGCAGGGGAGTGGCTGGCGGCTCCGA
>CAXTDP010000563.1:0-4208 GCA_964242295.1 uncultured Acetobacteraceae bacterium
ATCTCGTGGACCTCCTCTCGACGTAACAATCGAGAGCAGGTGCTTGGGTGTTACATAATTGGGATGCATGGTTCTCGTCATGAGAACGATGGACCTGGACAACCTGCATATCTTCCGCTGCGTGGTGCGGGAAGGCGGGGTGACGCGAGCAGCCACCCGACTGCATCGTGTCCCCTCCAACGTCACCACCCGCATCCGGCAGCTGGAGGACCGGCTTGGGGTCGTGCTGTTCCGCCGTCAGGGGCGTGGCTTGGCGCTGACGCCGGCCGGCAACACGCTGCTGGGCCATGCCGAGCGGCTACTGTAGATGGCCGAACTTGCGGAACAGGACGTGCGGGGTGGAACGATGGGCGGCGTGCTGCGGCTGGGCTCGTTGGAAAGCACGGCCGGTACGCGGCTGCCGCCGGTGCTGTCCACCTTCCATGCCCGCTACCCGGATGTTTCGGTAGAATTGCAGACGGGCACCACCGATGCGCTGCTCGGACGGCTGCGGCGCTACGAGCTGGATGCCGCATTCGTGTCGCAGCCCTTTGAGGCGAAGGGCCTGTCTTCGGTGTCGGCGTTCGAGGAGGAGCTGGTGCTGATCACCGCGATAGCAGCAGCGCCGATCCATGGGGCCGCCGAACTGGGCGGCAGGACGGTCGTGGCCTTTCCCCAGGGGTGCTCCTATCGCCGACGCCTATCCGAGTGGCTGGCCGAGGCCGGTGTCTCGCACGGCCGGGTTCTCGACGGGAGTGTCAAAAACCTGGGGCAGCTTGCTGCCCCTGTCAGGCATCAGCGAGGCTGATCAGCCCAAAGCGGGCAAGTAGGCCGCCCCAGGTTTTTGACACTCCCGCAGGCCATCCCCCTCATCGTCGGAACCGCGCCGAATTCGCCACCAATATTAAAGCGCGGGAGAGCCGGAACCGAAGAAGGATCACTGCCGCGCTTTGCCGGACCTCGGACCAGGCCGGACGGAAGGTCCCCAGATCGCCGTCCAAGTGTCCACCCGGCGTCCCAGCCGGGTCAGCCAAACGAACGCCGCTGAGAAAGCTGCCACCGACAGCACTGGCAACGCCTGCACCCACCAAGGAGCGCCGATCAGTCCTGCCCCCAGCCAAATCGTCGGCAGCGCTAGCGCGAACGCTAGGTAGCCCGCGCGCTTGTGCCAGATCTCGAACATCAGACGGCGGCGCGTCATGTCGTAGTGGTCGCCACGCCAGGTCGCGGGATCGGCTGGGTCGGCATGGATGTCGGTAGGGCCACCCTTGGTGCCGCGCAGCCAGGCCGACACGACCTGCAACACGCAGAGTCCCATAACGGCAAGGCCCAGCGCCGCGTGCGGGTTAGACCAATCCCACGCCCCGTCCAGCGCGTCCCACGCCGTCCACAGCCCGGCCCCGGCCAGGGCGGTCCCGCCGTATTGCAGCAGCAGGTGCGCCCGCCACCATACCCTGCTGTCCCGGACCGCCGGGAAGTCCTGCCGCGGCATGACCTTGTAGAACCGCGCCACCAGTGCCCCTGCCGGCAGCAGCACCAGCCAGGCCAACAGCGTCATCGCGCCATGCCATGCGAACGGCGACATCCTACGTTCTTGGTCCCCCGGCAGCGGCAACCACTGCGATGATGATCAGCCCGGTCAGCAACATGCGCGGCCCCGGCCCGGCGCCCGCGGTATTCAACATGGCGATCAGCAGGAACATGAACAGCGCGGCCCCGCCCACCCCCGCGACGCTCGCGCGCCCACCGCCCACGTCGGTGCCACCGATCACCACGACGGAGATCGTCAGCAGCAGATACTCCTCCCCCTGATCCAGCGAGTTCCCGCCGGAAAACCCGGCCAGCAGCGCCCCGGTCAGCCCGGCCAGCGCACCGGATGCAAGATAGGCCACCAGCCGCACCCGCTCCACCGCGACACCGGCGAAGCTCGCGGCGCGCAGGTTCTGGCCCGCGGCAGAGATGCCCCGGCCGGTCACGGTGCGGTCCAGCAGCAGGTGCAGCAGCGCCATGGCGGCCACGGCGACAAGGGCCAGCAGCGGCACGCCCAGCAGCCGGGCAACGGCGAAGTCGGCGAAGGCGTCCGGCGGCTTGATCTTGAGGCCGCGGCCGAAGCTGATGGCGACCGACAACACCACCAGTCCCGCCGACAGCGTGGCGATGATGGGCGGGATGCGGAGCAGCCGGATCAGCAGCACGTTGAACCCGCCGATGGCCAGCCCGGCCCCGATGGCGGCCAGCACGCCCGGCAGGATCATGCCGGGCCGCCCGTCCATGACCAGCATGGATAGCGCGCTGCTCAGGGCGATGGTGGACGGGATGGACAGGTCCACGTTGCCCGGCCCGAGCGTGATGACCAGCATCTGTCCCAGCGCCGCCAGCACCGCGAAGGACGAGAACGCCAGCGCCGCCACGATCAGCGCGACCGTGCCCGCCCAGGCCGCCGCCGCGGCGATGTAGCTGTAGGCCCATGGCAGCGCCATCAGGCGTCCGGCGACCTTCCGGGCCGCCGCGGTCATGCCGCGGCCGCATCGGGGCGGCCGATGCGCTCGATCCCCGCGCGCAGCGCCAAGACTGCGATCAGGATGCCGCCTTGCACGCCGATCTGCCAATCCTGCGGCACGTTCAGGAACGTCAGGAGCGACGCGGCCAGCGTCAGCGTAAGCGCACCCAGCACCGCGCCGGAGGGCGAGAGGCGCCCGCCGGTGAACTCACCGCCGCCCAGAATCACGGCGGCGATGGACAGCAGGGTGTAGCGCCCGGCAAGGTTGGCATCGCCGGACGTCGTCAACCCCAGAAGCGCCAGCCCGGCCAGCACGCCGAAGCCGCCCGCCAGGGCATAGACCAGCACGCGCAGGCGCAGCAGGTTCCAGCCCGCGCGGGCCACGGCGCGCGGGTTGCCGCCCATGCCGCGCATGACGGCGCCCAGCGCCGAGCGCATCAGGCCAACGTGCATCAGCAGTGCGATGCCAGCCGATGCCCACAGCACGAGCGGCATTCCCGGGGTGCGGGTCCGCATCAAGCTCGACAGCCACTCCGGCGCGAGGCCGCCCGGCGTCGGCAGCAGGATCACCGCCAGGCCCAGCCACACGAACGATAGCCCAAGCGTCACCACGATGGCCGGCAGGTTGCGCGCCCCGATCAGCGCGCCCGTCGCAGCATACCCCGCCACGGCCAGGATCAATAACGCCACCCCTGCCACGGGCCGCACCGGCAGCACGGCACTGCCGATGCAGGTGACCAGTGATACGAATGGCCCGATGGACAAGTCCAGATCACCCAGCATGATGATCAACATCTGCGCCATCGTCGCCAGCACCACCGGCAGCGCCAGGTTCAGCAGCAGGTTCAGCCCAAGGTAGGACATGGTGCGCGGCTGCTGTGCGAAGATCGTGCCCAGCAGCATCGCGAACGCCACTGCCGGCAGTGCCGCCCGCAGCGTGATCGCAAGATGGCGGCGTCTCGACGCAGCAGGGCCGCCGATAACAGGGCCAGGGCCGGCCGACCTGCCTGCTGCGCCGCCGCTGCCGGACATGGCGTCGTCCGGCGTCCCACCGCGCGGCACGTTGCCCGTGCTTGCGTCCTTCGTGCCGAGGTCCGTCATGCTGCCTCCGCAAAGGACAGGCGCAGCACCGCGTCCTCCGTCACCTCTGCCGCGGCAAGCTCCCCGGTCACGCGCCCGTCACGGAACACGAATACCCGGTCGCAGTGCAGCAGCTCGTCGAACTCGGTCGTATACCACAGGAAGCTGCGTCCGGCAGCAGCCTCGGTCGCAATCAGGGCATAGACGTCCCGCTTGGTGCCGATGTCCACGCCGCGCATCGGGTCGTCCATCAGCACGAGCTGCGCGTCGCTGGCCAGCGCGCGGGCGAACAGCGCCTTCTGCTGGTTGCCGCCGGACAGGGACAGGATCGGGTTGCCTACGTTAGGCGTCACCAGGCCCATGCGGATGCGCCAGTCCTCGGCCAGCACACGCTCCTGCGCCGGGTCCAGCAGTGGCCCGGCGCGCAGCGAAGGCAGCGCGCGTATGGTCATGTTGCGGGCGATGGACCACAGCGGGAATACCCCGTCCGCACCGCGGTCCCCCGGCACCAGCGCGGCGGAGGCACGCAGCGTGACTGCCAAGTCGCGCCGCGCAGCCGCCGCCAGCACGCGGCGCAGCAACGGTGTCTGCCCGTGCCCGGCCAAGCCCGCCAACCCGATTACCTCGCCCTCCCGTGCCGTCAGCGCCG
>CAXTDP010000564.1:0-4196 GCA_964242295.1 uncultured Acetobacteraceae bacterium
CCCAGCACACCCCAGCGACGGATAACTAAAACCGCGGCCTACAGCCGACGCTTGCCGTCATGGCAGGCCGGTTCGATTTGGACCAACTCCCCTTGCCGCAGTACGCAGTCCCGGCAGCGGCCTTTCGGCTGACCTTACGGGACAGGAGATGTCGGAACAGGAAGCGAGGCCGCTTCTTCTGGCGTACGATGATCGCCCTGAGCCGGCGGCGAATGTGGGCGTCAATGACCCCAAATTCCGGCGCTCCCTCCGCTGTGCAGAGGCGGTAGTGCGCCATCCAACCGTTCAGATAACGGTCCAGGCCGGCCATGCAGGACGTGATTGACCGGCCCCAGTTGGGCGGTGTCATGTCCCGAATGGTAGCCATCACCGCCCGCTTCGCCTTGGCCGACAGCGCGACCCCAATGGTTGGGGACGCGCCCTCCGAGCAGGCGAAGCGGAAGCCGAGGAAGTGAACCTGCTCCGGTCTGCGGATTGCGCTTTTCTCCTCATTGACCTGGAGCCGCAGACGCTGCTCCAGGAACCGTCGAAGAGATGCCATGACCCGTGTCCCGGCTCGCTCGCTGCGCACGAAGACGTTCGCGTCATCGGCATAGCGGACGAAGCGCAGCCCGCGCCGCGCCAGTTCCTGGTCGAATTCATCAAGAACGATATTCGATAGGATTGGCGAAAGCGGGCCGCCTTGCGGGACTCCTTCCTCGACGGCGACTCGTGTGCCGTCCGGCATCACCACAGCGGCTTTCAACATCCGGCGCACAAGGTCGAGGACCCGTCGGTCGGTGACCCGCTGGCTCATGCGATCCAGCAGGCGTTGATGATGAACCCGGTCGAAGAACTTCGCCAAATCCAGATCAACCACCGTCCGATAGCCCGCTTCCAGATAGCCGGTTGCCTCGGCAATCGCCGTGTGTGCCCCTCGGTTTGGGCGGAAACCGTGACTGCTGGGGTGGAAGGTGGGTTCGTAGATCGGCTCCAGAACCTGGAGCACAGCCTGCTGGACCACCCTGGTCACCACATTCGGAATGCCAAGTCCGCGTTCTCCACCGCCGGGCTTGGGAATCCAAACCCGGCGGATGTCGCCCGGACGAAAGCGTCCCGCCAGCACGTCACGGCGCAGAGCGGCCAGCAGGCGTGGCGCTTGCGCTTCGGCCTCCTCAACCGTCTGTCCGTCCACACCAGGAGCACCCTTGTTGCGTACAACGTTCAGCAGCGCCCGTGCGAGATTTGCCTCGGACGCCACCTCCTCCAGCAGCCGATCGGGATCAGCCGCCCGGGTGACAGGACCTGCCATGGTTTTGCGCTTCGCTGTATGCAGCAGCCATGGGCGATGCTCGGATGCGTCCGAGCCTCCCCCAAGGCCGCCCCCTTGCGGGCTGTCGGCGAACACGAAGCCCAATTGACGGTGTCCCGTCCTTCTCAACCCATCTCTCCCTTTGCTCAACCGGCTTTCACCGGCGTCATTGCTCCTACGAAGAGATCCGACTTCTGCATGGGCATCGTCCTGTCGTCGTTGCCTCCTTCAGGTCTACCGCTCGCGCGGACCCCTGCAGACCTCCCTGGGTAAGAACACTGGATGTCCCGCCGCGCCCGCCCCCATTACCACTCCGGCCTCGGTTGGATTTTGGGCGTCGCGTTCGTAGACACGCTGACCCGGCCGGCCCGGCTTGCACAAGGGTTCACTTTCGTTCGGTGCTGCGGTTCGCCTCGGGCTTCTTCTCCACACGGCCTCGCGGCGCCAGGGCAGGCGTCTCACGACGGCATATCCCTGCATGCAGTTGCCTCCGGCTCGCGGTTGCTACCAACTCGCCCCGCAAAGGACTCTCACCTCCAATCCAGTGCCCATGCCAGGCACACCTACGCCCTCCCTGCACACCGCCCCGCCCACGGCACCATAACAATCGGCAGAGGCCCCACTTATCCAAAGCGAAACAGTGTCTCGACGAAGCCGACCACCTCTTAGAGATACTCGTGTGCCGCCCGCTGGGTGATCTTTGCAATTTCTTCGGCGGCCTCGTCATCATGCGTTAGCGATACCCGAAATCCGCGGGGGCGCTTGGCTGACCAGGCCCCGAGTGTCTTGTGCTGCGCTACGGAGAAAGTAGGAGTTACAGTTCCAGCGGTTTCGGGCATGGACAGTTGGCCTTGTTCGTTGTGAGACCGGATAGAGCACGCTGGCCGCACCGCCGCCCGTTAGGATCGGTGGGTCTGTGTAGCCCTCCGTTATTGCGCCACTCCCTGCCCTACTTCGCCCCTCTACCCAGTACACTCCGCACAGCCGCTGCTGTCCGCTGACCGCCCCGGGTCGTCTGAATGCCCTCCTTGGCCAGCTCCGCGGCGATCTGGTGTAGCGATAGGCCCCGGTCTCGCATGGCCCGCGTCATCGGCCCAACGTCAGCAGCGAAGGCGTAGGCCTTAGCCTGGTTGGCGGCGGCGCCGAGATGACCATCAATTACGGGGCCACCATTCCAGCCTTCCAGGACGGCTCCACGCACCTTCGCGGCCTGAAGGGCGGCCTTCCTCCTGGCGCCGATCGTCCACTAAGTCAAATCGCCCGCCTATATGCGCCCGAACCGCTTCTCAAAGCCGCCTGACGTTCCGAGTTTGCCCCTTATACGTACCAGAAGGCCAGTTCGTTCTGGCCAAGTAGGCGGATGATACAAAGCCCGCGCGGCTGCGGTGATCGTCCTGGCGTCTCCGAGAGCGCTGTTAAGCTCGTAATCCAGCACCGCGACGAGCTCGACAGGATGGACTGAGCGGATCACGCGTCACGCAGACTTGGCTTCATCCTGTGCAATCTGTCCACGCTGCGCGCCGCGCCCGCTACGCAGAGTTGGCTACTGCCCGTGCCCTGATTTTGCGCAGAGTTGGCTACCTACACCCCAGTTATCCACGCTGAGTTGGCAACACACTCCTATAAGATACTGATATTGTCTTCCTATAGGACCGCACACGTAGCCAACTCTGCGAAGGCAGCATTTCCTCGGCAAGTAGCGAACTCTGCGCATAGGATGTTCCGGTTTAGGTTAGAACGTCTGTGGAGGCATCATGGTCCTAAGGCTCACCGAGCAACTGGAGATTTTTGGCCTGGAAGAGACGCGTCGGCTGGCGCGAGCAGAAGGCGCAACGCCGCGGGAACGTACGCGTGCTGAACGCCGGGTTGAGGTTGCGCACGAGATGATGTCCGAGCTTCCGGCCGCCGAAGACCTCTCATTCCTCCATAGCGGCCTATGCCAGGTCTGCCTGCCGCATAGCCGGCCAGCAGACAACAATGCACTGTGGCACCGGCAGTCAGGACGATTCTCGCTGATGGTACAGCCTGGCGTGATCGAGACAGACGGCATCCCACACTATGTCGGCGTGCCGTTCGGTCCCAAGGCCCGGCTAATCATGATCCACCTACAGACGGAGGGTCTGAAGTCGCGCACGGTGAACTTGGGAACCTCGTTCAGCGCCTTCATGCGTTCCCTCGGCCTTGCTGTCACCGGCGGCGCCCGCGGCACCATCGGAGCGGTACGGGAACAAGCACTACGCATTGCCCAGTGCCGTTTCACCATGCAGTGGGATGAAGCCAACTCTGCGGGGCAGGCACGCGCCATCATCACCAACACCTCCATCGTAGATGGCTTGGAACTGTGGCAATCCGGCGGCCAGCAGTGGGCAGAAACCGTCGAGCTCTCCGAGCGGTTCCACACCCACCTGAAGGAACACGCGGTGCCGTTGGACAAGCGCGGCATCGCGCACCTATCCGCCAACAGCCTGGGCCTCGACCTCTACGCCTTGCTCGCCTATCGGCTGCCGAAACTCGAACGCGACCTGCATCTGCGCTGGGTAGCGCTGCAATCGCAGATCGGCTCGGCAGAGCGGACTACGAACACGCTGGCGCAACGCATCCGGGAAGTGATGCCAGACGTGCTGACGGCTTACCCGCACGCGAACATTGAGATCACGCCGCACGGGTTGCTGCTGAAGCCGTCGAAGTCGGCGGTACCGAAAGCGATGGTGAGCGGGTTCCGGCTGGTGGATGGACGGTAACTCATTGATCCTAAATACGGCATAGTCGCCAGTTCACACGCATGTGCAAGGAGCTGTCCATCATACGGGAGCTGCGCGTGACGGACCGAACCCGTGCATCAGCAACGTGCTAAGGATGCGTCATAAAATAACAGCACCATATCTTATTTTCTGAGGTTTGATGG
>CAXTDP010000565.1:0-4195 GCA_964242295.1 uncultured Acetobacteraceae bacterium
TCCTGCAGGCCGTCAACTCTGCCGAAGCCATGCTGTCCAGCCGCATCGCTTCATGGGGCTACCTGCAGCCGGACGGATTGCCCGCCCTGCGCGACGCCGCCAAGCGCCTGGTGTTCGGCGACGCCCTGCTGGCGGACTCCAACGCCAGGATCGTCACGGTGCAAAGCCTGGGCGGAACCGGCGCGCTCAAGCTGGGTGCCGACGTGATCCGCCGCCTGGCGCCCGCCAGCACCGTCATGCTCAGCCGCCCGACCTGGGGCAACCATCCCAGCATCTTCGCCGGCGCAGGCCTGCAGGTGGCGGAATACCCCTACTTCGACCCGGCCACCGGCGGCGTGGACTGGCCGGCCATGCGGGACGCTGTCGCCGCCATGGCGCCGGGCACTGTCCTCCTGCTGCACGCCTGCTGCCACAACCCAACCGGCGCCGACCTGCGCCCCGAGGACTGGCAGGAGCTTGCAGGGATGATCCAAGACCGGCGCCTCGTGCCGTTCCTGGACATGGCCTATGCCGGATTCGCCGACGGGCTGGAGGCGGACAGCCAGCCGGCACGCCTCCTGGCCGGGCGTGGCGTGCCGGTGTTCGTCGCGACCTCGTTCTCCAAGTCCTTCGCCCTCTACGGCGAACGGGTAGGCGCCTTGTCGGTCGTTGCCGCCGACGCCGCCCAGGCACGCCTGGTTGGCGACCAGCTCAAGGTCGCCATACGCACCAACTACTCCACCCCGCCCAGCCACGGCGCCCTGCTGGTGTCCACCATCCTGGGCGACCCGGCGCTGCGGGCAGCCTGGGAAGCGGAGCTGGACGGCATGCGCGACCGGATCAAGCGGATGCGGCAGGGCCTGGTCGCCCGCCTGGCTGGCAACAACGCCCGGGATTTCAGCCATTTCCTGCATCAGCGCGGGCTGTTCTCCTACTCTGGCCTGGATGCGGCGCGCATGGACCGGCTGAAGGCCGAGTTCGGCATCTACGGCGTCAGCGACGGCCGCTTCTGCATGTCCGCGCTGACGGAGCGGACGTTGGACCGGGTGGCGGACGGCATCCGCGCCGTGGCCTAGCACCCGCCACGCAACGCGCCGGGGTTGCTTGGACTGGCGCCGGCCAAGCTGCCCCAGGCGGCGGCCTGCTCCCCCACCGGCGCGTGACCTGCTACGGTGCCGTCAGAGCGGAGCATATCCGCCGCTTACCAAGAAGGGACACGACCATGGCATCACGCCGCAACTTCATCGCCGGCAGCGCCGCCGGGCTGGCGGCGACCGCCGCGGCTGCCGGACCTGCCGCGGCGCAGACCCAGCCAGCCGTTCCGCCACACTCGTTCGAGATGCCGCGGAACCTGACCCTGCTCACGTTCCAGCGCGACGGCAAGTACTGGCTCGGCGTGAAGACCGCAAAGGGCGTGCTGGACGTTTCCGCCGCCGCGTCAGCCCTTAACCTGCCAGCCCCCGCCGACATGGATGACCTGTTGCAGAACGGCCGCGCCGCCCTGCTGCGGCCCATCGTGGACCGGGCGCCCGCCTCGGCTTATCTGGACGAAGCCACGCTCGCCTACGGACCCGTCGTGACCCGGCCGCAGAAGATCATCATGATGGGATTCAACTACAAGCGCCACGCGGCCGAGACCGGAACCCCGATCCCCGCCGACCCGCCGCTGTTCAACAAGTTCAACAACGCCCTCAACCACCACGGCGGCCGCATCAAGCTGCCGGCCAGCGTCGCCAAGGAGTTCGACTACGAGATCGAGCTGGTGATCGTCTTCGGCCGCGAGTGCCGCGACGTTTCCGAGGCCGATGCGCTGGACTACGTGGCGGGCTACTGCACCGGCAACGACTTCAGCGCCCGCGACCTGCAACGCCTGACCTCGCAGTTCATGATCGGCAAGACCCACGACGGCTTCGCGCCGCTCGGGCCTTATCTGGTCACGGCGGACCTGGTGGGCGACCCGAACAACCTGCGGCTGGAAACCCGGGTCAATGGGGAGCAGCGGCAGGACTGGAACACCAACGACATGATCTTCAACTGCCGCCAGCTCATCAGCTTCGCCTCCAGGATGATGACGATCCAGCCCGGCGACATCTTCTTCACCGGCACGCCCCAGGGCGTGATCCTGGGCATGCCAAAAGAAAAGCGCGTCTGGCTGAAGCCCGGCGACAAGATCGCCTGCAGCGTTGAAAAGCTGGGCGAGCTGAGGTTCGATCTCGTCTGACGCGGTGCATCTGACGGATACGGAGGCACGCCCAGCATAGGTGGGCTGTCAAAACGGTGTATGGCGACATGGACGCCTCCATCGCACATTAACGCAAACGCGCGGCGCCCCGCCGTGTCCAAGTGCCGAACGGAGCGCCCCGATGAGCCAGACCCTGACCGCCCCGCCCCTGCAGCGCACCGTGTTCTCAGTCCTGCTGGCGGTCAGCTTCTGCCACCTGCTGAACGACCTGATCCAATCGTTGCTGCCGGCGATCTATCCCATCCTGAAAGCGCAGTACAACCTTAGCTTCGCCCAGATCGGCTACATCACCCTGGCGTTCCAGTTGACGGCGTCGCTGCTGCAGCCGCTGGTGGGCCTCTACACCGACCGCCGCCCGGTGCCGTTTTCCCTGCCGGTCGGCATGGGCTGCACCCTGCTCGGCCTGCTGCTGCTGTCAACCGCCGGCAGCTTCGCCCTGCTGCTGCTGGCGGCAGGGATGGTCGGGCTGGGCTCCTCCGTCTTCCATCCCGAATCCGCCCGAGTGGCCCGGGCTGCCTCCGGCGGGCGTTACGGCCTGGCCCAGTCGGTGTTCCAGGTCGGCGGCAACGCCGGCTCTGCCCTGGGACCCCTGGCGGCCGCCTTCGTGGTGCTGCGCTTCGGCCAGGGCAGCATCGCCTGGTTCTCCGCCGTGGCGCTGCTGGCGATGGCGGTACTGTGGGGCGTCAGCCGCTGGTACTCCGCGCGCGGCCGGACCCTGAACACCGTCGCCGTGCGGCACAACGGCCTGTCCCGCGCCCGTGTCGCCGTATCCATCGCCGTGCTGGTCGCCCTGCTGTTCAGCAAGTTTTTCTACGTCGCCAGCCTGAACACCTATTACACCTTCTACCTGATCGAGACCTTCGGCGTGTCGGTCCAAGCATCGCAGTTGCTGCTGTTCCTGTTCCTGGGCGCCTTTGCCGCCGGCGTCCTGGTGGGCGGCCCGATCGGCGACCGCATCGGGCGCAAGCGGGTGATCTGGTTCTCGATCCTAGGCGTGCTGCCGTTCACCCTGGCCCTGCCCTATGCCAACCTGGCCGGGACCGCCGTGCTGACCGTCATCATCGGCCTGGTGCTGGCCTCCGCCTCCTCCGCCATCATCGTCTATGCCCAGGAGCTAATCCCCGGCAACGTCGGCCTGGTCAACGGCCTGTTCTTCGGCCTGGCCTTCGGCTTGGGCGGGCTGGGCGCCGCCGCGCTGGGCGAGCTGATAGACCTCACCAGCATCACGACGGTGTATCGCCTCTGCGCCTACCTGCCGGCGCTCGGCCTGCTCGCGGTGCTGCTGCCGGACATGCGGCGCCGCGCGTGACCCCGCGAGATTGGCCTGGCTCGACAGAGGTCAAGTTCAAACAAACCTGATCGTCCCCAATGCAAATTCTCGGCGGCACCCACGTTGCCGCGGAACACCAAAAAGGGGTTCGACCATGAGCGACGTTACCGAATACTACCTGACCGGCCTGCGCAACCAGCACGCAGTCGAGGGCCAGGCCGTCGAGACCATCGAAGGCCAGCTCAGCCGCATGGAGGCCTATCCGCAGCTTCATGCCCGCATGAAGCAGGAGCTGGAACGGTCCAAGACCCAAGCCACCCGGCTTGAGGGCCTGCTGTCCAAGCACGGCACATCCGCCTCCGCCGCCAAGGAAACCGTAACCAACATCGTCGGCAAGGTATCCGGCTTGGTCCACATGACGTCCGATGACGAGGTCGTCAAGAACGTGCTCGCAGCCATCGGCTTCAAGGCCTACGAGATCGCCTCCTACAAGGCGCTGATGGCCAGCGCCGAGTTCGCCGGCATGACCGACGACGCGGCGGTGCTGAAGCAGTCGCAGACCGAGGAGATGGAGATGGGCGACTGGCTCGGCGAGCACCTCCCCGGCGTCGTGCAGCAGTATCTCGGCACGATGAAGGCCGCCTGACTCGCAACGCCGGACGGCAAGGTGCGTATCCCGCGCCTTGCCGCACCTGCCCCATCTA
>CAXTDP010000566.1:0-4189 GCA_964242295.1 uncultured Acetobacteraceae bacterium
CCGATCGCGGCCCCGCCGCCCCGGACGGCGTTCCCGTCCGCCGATGTCGGGCGCGGCGCCGCGCTGGCCGCGGTCGGCGACTGCTCGGTGTGCCACACCGCTGCTGGCGGCCGTCCTTATGCCGGCGGGCGCGGCCTGGAAACGCCCTTCGGCACCGTTTACGTCACCAACATCACGCCGGACGCGGACACCGGCATCGGCCGCTGGTCCGAGGAGGCGTTCCGCCGCGCAATGCGGGACGGCATCAGCCGCGATGGGCGGCACCTGTATCCGGCGCTGCCGTATCCGCACTTCACCCGGGCGACCGACGCCGACATCGGCGCGCTGTATGCCTTCCTGATGACGCGGCAGCCGGTCCGGGCGGTCGCGCCTCCGAACAAGCTGCCATTCCCGCTGGACGTGCGCGCCACGCTGGCCGGCTGGAACCTGCTGTTCCTGCGTCCTGGCGCCTGGACGCCCGACCCGGCACATACGCCGGAATGGAACCGGGGCGCTTATCTGGCCGAGGCGGTCGGCCACTGCGGCGCCTGCCACACCCCGCATAATGCCCTTGGGGCCGAGCGGGACAGCCAGGCGCTGGGCGGCGGCGTCGCCGAAGGATGGGCAAGCCACCCGTTGCAGGGCGAGTCCCCCGCGCCCCGACCCTGGACCGTGGAGGAGCTGACCGAATATCTGGCGACCGGGCTGGCGTCACAGCACGGCGCGGCCGCAGGTCCCATGATCGCCGTCACCCGGGAGCTGTCGCATGTCCCCGCGGCCGACGTGCGCGCCATCGCCGTTTACGTCGCCTCGCTGATGCCACAGGCTCCGCCAGAGGCAGAACCACGCCAGGACGCCGCCGGCAATACCCTGTTCGAGGGCGCCTGTGCCGCCTGCCACGCGGCGAACGCGCCGATGACCCGCGGTGGCGCGCCCTCGCTTGCGCTCAGCTCGACCGTCAATGCCGCCAGCCCGCGCAATGCCATCCGCGTCGTCCTGAACGGCCTGCCGCAGCGGGAGGACGCGCCATCGCCGTTCATGCCCGGCTTCGGTGCGTCCCTGTCGGACGGGCAGGTGGCCGAGCTCGTAGGCCACGTCCGTGCCCGTTACAGCAACAATCCCCCCTGGGCCGGCGTCGAGGCCGAAGTCGCCGCAGCAAGGGCG
Source organism: uncultured Acetobacteraceae bacterium (assembly GCA_964242295.1). Taxonomy (GTDB): domain Bacteria; phylum Pseudomonadota; class Alphaproteobacteria; order Acetobacterales; family Acetobacteraceae; genus DASWOJ01. The sequence continues at coordinate 1,144 of CAXTDP010000566.1, forward strand.
GAGGAGGCCAAGCAATGATCACCCTCATGGTCAACGGAGAAGCCCGCGTCGTGGACGCCGATCCGGGAACGCCGCTGCTTTACGTGCTGCGCGATGACCTCGGCCTGAACGGGGCCAAGTTCGGCTGCGGCCTGGGCCAGTGCGGCGCCTGCACCGTGCTGCTGGATGGGAAAGCCGTGTTCTCCTGCCTGCTGCCGGTCGCGGCGCTGCCGGGCCGGCAGATACGCACGGTCGAGGGCCTGGGCACTGCAGAGGCGCCCGGTCCGGTGCAGCGGGCCTTCATCGAGGAACAGGCGGCCCAGTGCGGCTACTGCATCGCCGGCATGGTGGTGCGTGCCCACGCCCTGCTCGACGCCAACCCGGCGCCGAGCGATGCCGAGATACGCGAGCACATGTCGCCCAACCTGTGCCGCTGCGGCACCCATGCCCGCATCCTGCGCGCGGTGCACCGGGCCGCCGCCGCGATGGGGCACGCAAGCCGATGAGCGCCGGCATGTCCGACCTGCCCCCTGGCGACCTGTCCCGGCGCGGCCTGCTTGGCGCAGGCGGCGCCCTGGTCGTGTCCTTCAGCCTGACCCGCGGTGCCCGCGCTGAGGAGCAGGGCGGGTCGCCTCCCGCGGCCACCCCGGCGCCGCTGCCGGGCAGCCTGAAGGAAACCCCGGAACTCGATGCGTGGATCAGGGTCGCCGGGGACGGCGGCATCGAGGTGTTCACCGGCAAGGCGGAGCTGGGCCAGGGCTTGAAGACGGCGCTGCTCCAGGTCGCCGCCGAGCAGCTCGACGTTGCACCGGACCGCCTGCGCTTGGTCACCGCGGACACCGGCCGCACGCCGAACGAGGGTTTCACCGCCGGCAGCCACTCCATGCAGGACAGTGGGACGGCGATCATGAACGCTGCCGCCCAGGTGCGCGAGCTGTTGGTGGGCGCCGCCGCCGGCCAGTTCGGCCTGGCGGCGGAGAGCCTGCAGACCTGGGACGGCGCGGTCCATGCGCCGGACGGGCGCTCGGCACCGTATGGCGACCTTGCCGCCGGGCTGTCGCTGCACGTGCCGGCCCGGCCGGACGGGCACCTCAAGGACCCGGCGGCCTACCGGGTGATCGGCACGGCGCTGCCGCGCGTGGACATCCCGGCCAAGGTCACCGGCGGGGCCGCCTACATCCAGGACATGCGCCTGCCAGGGATGCTGCACGCCCGCGCCGTGCGCCAGCCCAGCCCGGGGGCGGTGCTCCGCGCGTTCGACGCCGGACCGGTCGAGCGCATGCCCGGCGTGGTGGCGGTCGTGCGGCAGGGCAGCTATCTCGCCGTGGTTGCGGAACGCGAATGGCAGGCCGTGCAAGCCTGGCGCGCGCTGTCCGCCGCGGCCCAGTGGGACGAAACGGCCACCTTGCCCGACCAGAACGGCATCACCGCGACGATCCGCGGCCTGGCGGGCCGCGACATTGAGGTGCTGCACTGGACCGGCGCAGCCGGGGCGCCGGTCCGGCGGCTGCGGGCCAGCTACACCAAGCCTTATGGGATGCACGGCTCCATCGGCCCGTCCTGCGCGCTCGCCCAGGCTGACGGCGGCAGCGTGACGGTCTGGACCCACACGCAGGGCGTTTACCCCCAGCGCGACGCTCTGGCCGAGCTGCTGCGCCTGCCGCGGGAGCAGGTGCGCTGCATCCATGTCGAGGGGTCCGGCTGCTACGGCCACAACGGCGCCGATGACGTCGCGGCGGACGCGGCGCTGATCGCCCGCGCCGTGCCGGGCCGCCCGGTCCGCGTGCAGTGGATGCGCGAGCAGGAAAACACAAGCGAGCCGTTCGGCCCCGCCATGGTCGCCGAGGCCGCGGCGGCGCTGGACGCCGAGGGCCGCATCGTTGACTGGGACTACGGCGTGTGGAGCAACACCCACAACCGCCGGCCCAACAAGGGTGGCCTGTTCATCCAGAATGCCGCGCTGCCCGACCCGCTGCCGGTGCCGCCGCCCGCGCCCATCCCGATGCCGGAGGGTGGCGGCGAGCGAAACAGCAACCCGCTTTATGTCTTCCCGAACGCGCACGTCGTGTCGCACTTCCTGCCGGAGATGCCGCTGCGGGTGTCGGCCATGCGGTCCCTGGGCGCCTACCTCAACATCTTCGCCATCGAGAGCTTCATGGACGAGCTGGCGCTGGAGGCTGGCGCTGATCCCGTGGAGTTCCGCCTGCGCCACATGAAGGACGAGCGCGCCCGCGCCGTCATCCAAACGGCGGCAGACCGGTTCGGCTGGCAGCCTGCGGCGCAGCGCACGGCCGGCGGGGGCGCTGGCCGGGGCTTCGCGTTCGCCCGCTACAAGAACCTCGGCGCCTACTGCGCCATCGCGTTGGACCTGCACGTGGAGCACGAGACCGGGCGCATCCGCATCGGCCGCGCCGTTGCGGCAGTGGACAGCGGGCAGCCGATCAACCCCGACGGCATACGCAACCAGATTGAGGGCGCCATGATCCAGTCGGCAAGCTGGACCCTGTATGAGCAGGTCCGGTTCGACCGGCGCCACATCACCAGCCGGGACTGGAGCGGCTACCCGATCCTGCGCTTCCCGGCGGTGCCGGAAAGCATCGAGGTCCACATCGCGGACCGGCCCGGGATGCCGTTCCTGGGTACGGGCGAAGCCGGGCAGGGGCCGATGGCCGCCGCAATCGCCAATGCCGTGCATGACGCGGCAGGGGTCCGCCTGCGGGACCTGCCGTTGTCGCAGACGCGGGTGAAGGACGCGGTTGGAGTTTGAAGCCGATCCCGGGCGGCGGCTTGATTGGGGCTTGATGGCTGCGGATTGCCGCCCGGAGATCAAGCCGCCCTCCAAATGGCTGGGCGCCGCGCGGTCCTCCGCCTCGGCAAGGCGCTCCCTGATCGAGACGGCGCCCCTCCTGCGATAGCACACCTGGCCGCCTGCCGCTGCGGCCGACCTCCCGGCTGATCGTCAGGACACGCATCCGCGCTGGCTGCCGCACCCGGAACGCGGCATACTGCCCGGCAGCAGCCAGGGAGGGCCGGCGATGAGCGAGCAAGTGGCGGACCGCCTGGTCAC